>CAZJHC010000348.1:0-3917 GCA_964545645.1 uncultured Saprospiraceae bacterium | reverse complement strand
CAATATCTCGTTCCTTTGTAGTAGGAACACTATATCATGGCAACAAGATCCAAAAAGAAAAGTAAACAAGAATTATTAGACATCTATATGGATTATGTCGCATCACACGGGGTAGACATCTCCATAGAAGACTTTTGTACCGATACTCAGATCGATAAGTATAACTTTTATGATTTCTTTGATTCTGCTCAGCATATAGAGAGTTGTGTCTGGGAGGAGATTATGATCGCTTCTATCAATACCGTCAACTCTGATCCACTATATGATAACTTAACCAATAGGGATCAGCTCTTATCTCTGTACTATACGTTTTTTGAAAATTGTGAGTTGAACAGGGAGTACTTAAACCTCAGTATAGAGGAGCATAGCCGCCTTGAGCTGCTTAAGGTGCTGGCTAAGATGAAATCGGTATATACAGCATATATCAATCAATTAGACATAGTGGGGGGCTTTGGCATCGGCAAGTGGGAAGAACATATCGGTAAGGTATCGGATAAGGTCAGTGCAGAAGGATTTTATGCTCAATTACTATTTCTCTTGGATTTTTGGTACCGGGATGAATCTATCGAAAAAGAAAAAACCGATGTCGCCATCGAGAAGGCCGTCAAGGCGACTATGGATATGCTAGATATATCTCCGATTCGAAGTGTTTTTGATTTTGGAAAATTCATATGGCAGGAGCGCTTTAGCAAAAAAGAATTTTAGGGCATGAAAACAATAGATAAGATACCTACAGGAAAATTAGGTAGAGCAAGCAAGATGCTTAAAACCGGTTTAAAGGTAGGCAAGAACTATGCGGGCTACTATGGATCTAAATTGTTAGGAGATGCAGATAAAGAATCTTTAGACCAAAAAAATGCTGCAGATATCATGGATAGTTTGCAGCAACTTAAGGGGGGTGGCCTCAAGGTAGCGCAGATGCTTAGCATGGAAAAGAGCCTGCTGCCAAAAGCTTATGTAGATCAGTTTTCTTTAGCACAGTTCTCAGTGCCGCCATTGTCTGCTCCCTTGGTCAAGAAAACTTTTAGAAAATACCTTGGTAAGAACCCCGAAGATATCTTCGATGAGTTTGATTATAATGCAGCATTTGCCGCAAGCATCGGTCAGGTGCATCGGGCACAACTCAATGGCAAAAAACTGGCGGTCAAAATCCAGTATCCTGGTGTAGGAGAGTCTATTAAATCTGATTTGGCTATGCTCAAACCTATGGCCAGTAAACTGCTGGGGCTGAATCTCACAGATGCTGACAAGTACTTTGGCGAAGTTCAAGATAAGCTCATAGAAGAAACCAACTATATCCTTGAGCTAAACAATAGTAAAGAACTGACACAGGCCTGTCGTCATCTTGATGGATATCAATTTCCCGAATATTACTCCGAATATTCCTCAGAGCGAATTATTACAATGGATTGGATAGATGGGGTCCATCTACCCAAGTATCTAGAGAGATCGATGACTCAATCGGAGCGCAATCGACTCGGTCAGAAGATCTGGGATATATTCATGTATCAAGTCCATCACTTACGTAAGGTGCATGCAGATCCACATCCAGGCAACATATTGATACAAGATGACGCAACATTGTGCATCCTTGACTTCGGATGTATTAAGGAGTTACCAAGTACTTTTTATGAGCCATATTTTAGATTGACTCGACCTGGAGTCATAGATGATAGAGAGGCTTTCGAAGAAATTTTAGAAGCGTTAGAGATATTATATCCTGAGGATACTGCAGATCAGAGAGAACATTATTATCAGTTGTTTCATGAGGTCTTATCTCTGCTATTAAGGCCTTATCAGTCAGAGACATGGGATTTTTCTGATGAGGCATTCTTTGATGAGATATCCTCCATAGGGGAGCGCATAGCTAAAGAGACACTTACGGCTAAGTATAAAGCCAATCGTGGTAGCAAGCATTTCATCTATGTCAATAGAACCTTCTTTGGTTTGTACCAATTGATGCATATGATTGGTGCAGAGATAAGGGCTCCTTATATAGAAGCATCCTCAGTATAGTTTATTAAGCCACCATACCTCTTTAAAATTTCAGATAGAAATCCTTAGTAAGCGATTTATATCCTTGGCTGAAGTCTTTAGTCTTGGCATCTCTTATATATAAGGTGTCCGTTTGATAAGGGTGTTCTGATTTGCCAAATGAAATTAGGAGCCGTTCTAAAGGCTTGTCTTGGTCAGGATAGACTTCTGTGACCTTCTTAGGGTATAGATTATAGGTCTTAGCTAGCTCTATACATCGATAGCCTTCTATGTCTGGCAGTATCAATGAAAATGAACCTTGAGGACTTATAAGATTTCTCACGGCGCCCAAGAGAGCATTATGTGATAACTTAATAGTATGTCTAACATCGGTTTTGTTTTGGCTTGACGATAAGGTACCTCCTGTAAAAAAAGGAGGGTTACTGATTATATGGTCAAAATACTCTTCGGTTTGGTTGGCAAAATCTTGTATAGATTGATGTACCACGGTGATATTATTTGCCCAACGGCTATTACGGACGTTTTTTTGAGCTTCTTGAGCGGCCTTATCGTCGATTTCAACAGCAATAATTTTTGCTGCAGAATTTTTTTGTGCTTGCATCAATGCAATCACACCTGTTCCTGTCCCTATATCTAATATGGTATGGCACCCAGTGGCCTCAACCCAAGCACCTAGGAGCACCCCGTCAGTGCCTACCTTCATAGAACATTCGGTTTGTTCTATGCTAAACTGTTTGAATTTGAAGACATCTGACATGAGCTCTTAATAATTTTCACAAAAGTACTCATTATCATGATGCTACTTAAATATAGA
This sequence comes from uncultured Saprospiraceae bacterium, assembly GCA_964545645.1. Classification (GTDB taxonomy): domain Bacteria; phylum Bacteroidota; class Bacteroidia; order Chitinophagales; family Saprospiraceae; genus GYS-P2D. Next base: position 1,108 of record CAZJHC010000348.1, on the reverse strand, counting down.
CTTGTCTACAAAAAGACTACAATTTAAACTACAGGATAGATAAATCTTTCAAAATTGAAGTAGACAGATAATCTGCTGACATTAAATTCAGCTTCGATTTTTGGTATGAAATGAGCGATTTTTGGTTAAAATCTATTGAAAAATAGGTTATCACAGCATTAAAGTGTCGGGTTCTTGTCATTTCTGGAGAAAAATGTAGAACAAAATGTGATGTCTACAAAACGTCTACGTCATAGCTTTGTAACCTTTTAGAAAGATAAGAAAACAAAGACATGAAAAATTTATTAACCCTCATCACACTTTTATTATCAGGCCTTGTAATGGGACATGATGTTGAGCTAAGATTTAGCGAAAACAGAGTGGAGGGTGATCTCTTATTCATAGATATAGCTATTAGAGCGAGCACGTACGATTTCAATTTGGCGAGTCACAACATCCGAGCTTTTTATGATCACGCATCATTAGAGTTGGTTGATGTGACTAGCCAATTGCCAGAGGGCAAGTATGGATCGCCGAGCCTTGATCAGATGTTTACAGATGGCTATGATGTTGAGGTAGGAGCCTTATCATTTGAAGATCATATGGGTTTTATCAATATGAGCGTACAGTTAAACGATACGAAATCAGGGGGTATGGATATCACTACAGACTGGGTGACGATACATACAGCTACATTTAAGATTATGAATACTAGCGGTCGAGCGAATATAGTATGGGCCAATGAGTCTAAGACTGGATCTTATGCTACGGCATTTGTTGAGGTAGCGGAGTGGGTGAGTGCTGATGAGATCGTTACGATGGAAACATTTGACTTAGTAAATTTTGATCAAGAGATTAAGCAAGTAGAGCTTGAGGATCTTGGAGTAGAAGTAAAGATCGGCCCAAATCCTACGAGCAGTGTTGCGAATATCTATCAACCACAATCTGGCTCTATATTAAGTATAATAGATATGAGTGGTAGTGTCATACTGGAGCGAGGCTTAGAAGCTGGCATGACAGTTGTGAATGTAGAAGAGTTGACGAGTGGCAGCTATGTGTTTTTAGTACAGATGGGACAAGAGAGTCACGTAGAGCAAATCATGATCACTGAGTGATCAACGAAGCCAAG
>CAZJHC010000347.1:0-3933 GCA_964545645.1 uncultured Saprospiraceae bacterium | reverse complement strand
GACTTATAGTATACCTTTGCAAACTTATAACGAACCTACTGATGGCGCCATACGATTATCATAGTATCTGTGACCAACTGCTCCCAATAATGCGCAAAGTTGGAATATTTATCAAGAATGAACTTGGAAAAGTATCCAATGATCAAATCGAAATAAAAGGACACAACAGTCTTGTTTCTTATGTAGATAAGAAAGCAGAACAAATGCTTGTAGGTTCGCTGTCCAAATTAGTGCCTGAGGCAGGCTATATAACAGAAGAAGAAACCGTAGTACAAAGCAGGAAAGAGGTTGTCTGGATTATCGATCCTCTGGATGGCACCAATAATTTTTTGCATGGCATTCCGCATTTTGCTGTAAGTGTTGCACTATCAGTTGATCACCAGATAGTTGTTGGGGCAGTCTTAGAAGTTAATTCTAATGAACTGTTCTATGCCTATAAGGATGGTGGAGCCTATTTGAATGGGCTCCCGATAAAAGTTAGCTCTACAAAAACATTATCCCAATCATTATTGGGTACCGGTTTTCCATATGAGGTAGATGACGTAGCTCCCTTGATTAGGACTTTAGGGCATTTTATGAGATATGGCAGAGGCGTGAGGCGCATGGGGGCAGCCGCCCTAGACCTTGCCTATGTCGCTTGTGGTCGGTTTGATGCATATTACGAAACCACTTTGAGCCCATGGGATGTAGCCGGAGGAGCTATATTAATCCTGGAGGCAGGGGGCTCAATTACTGATTTTGCTGGAGGCGAGGACTATTTGTTTGGCGAGCAGTTGATAGCCTCAAATGGATTGATCCATCAAGAATTAGAAAAAATCATCAAGAAGAATTTTCGCTTAAAGACCGTCTAATCTATCTGTGGCAACATTTAGTCTATGTTGCAGGTAAGTTCTGATCAATCGGGATTATATTGCACTTAGTCAAATTGAAGCATTGAATTTAGCTGAGAACATTAAAATGGCCCTGCGTTCCTTAAAATCTAATTTTTTGAGGACATCCCTAACCTTATTAATCATAGCGGTAGGCATTACTTGCCTGGTCGGCATCTTAACAGCGATAGATTCTATCTTATTCTCCATGAGTGATAGCTTTAACCGTCTTGGTGCCAACTCTCTTAACATCAGGCCGACAAGAGAGAATATCCGCAGCAATCGTGATGGTCGACAGACTAAGGCCGCCGATCCTATATACTTTGCTCAAGCTACTGATTTCAAAGATAGATATAACTTCCCTGGCACTGAGGTCTCTATATCTACTTTTTGTACTCGCAGTGCAGAGATAGCATACAATGGCGAGGTAACCAACCCTACGGTAAGAGTCTACGGCATCGATGACCAATACTTGAATGTAACCAATTACAAACTGGCCAAAGGGAGAAATTTTACATCCTTAGAAGCCACCGAAGGGGCGCAAAAGGCAATCATCGGCATGGATATAGTCAAGGAGCTCTTTGATGAAAAGCCAGAAAGAGCTGTCAATAAAATCATCCAAATCAATGCTGCCAGATACAAAGTCATCGGGGTCTTAGAGTCCAAAGGCAGCTCCTTTGGCGAAAGTCAAGATCGACGGATATTCATCACCCTAATGAAAGCGAAACAGTTGTACGGATATGCCAATAAAGGATATAGCCTGACAGTAGCTATCAATAATCTTGTAGATATTGAAGACGCCAAAACAGCCATCGTAGGGCCCATGCGTAATATCCGTAAACTAAAAGCCAGTCAGGATAATGACTTTGAGATAAGAACCAGTGACAGCATCATGAACACCTTGAAGGATATGACCTTTAATCTCAGGATGGGCACTATCGCAATCGCCATGATGACCCTTTTAGGTGCCTCCATAGGTCTAATGAACATTATGCTCGTCTCTGTTACAGAGCGAACTCGAGAGATTGGCGTCTCCAAGGCCCTTGGTGCAAAACGAAAGAATATCCTTATTCAATTTCTTACTGAGGCGATTGTCATTACGCAGATAGGCGGCATTGTTGGTGTATTCTTGGGCATACTGGTTGGCAACCTCGTCAGTGTCATGATAGGCAGCAGTTTTATCATTCCATGGCCATGGATTGTACTGGCCTTTTTTGTTTGTTTAATCGTGGGCATCTTATCGGGTCTCTATCCTGCCATGAAAGCTGCTCGTCTCGATCCTATTGAATCATTGAGATATGAATAACGACTCCTCTCTATATCATCCAGAGCAGTACTGGTCTGAGGTGGCCGAACGAACCTCGAGTCGAACAGATGGTATAATAGCTGGAGACGACGAGCCTTTTTACCGATATAAGAGGGCCAAGTTCCTAACGATGTTACAAAAGGTCGATTTTGAAAACAAGTCGGTGTTAGAAATTGGACCAGGGCCAGGTGGCAATCTAAATGAAATCTGGAAGCACAAACCCAAGCAGCTTATGGGCGCTGACATCTCTCAAAAGATGGTCGATTATGCCAATAAAAATACCCCCGATGAAGTAGAAATAGTAAAGATTAATGGTACCGACCTCCCTTTTGAGGAAGATCAATTTGACATATCTATCACTGTCACAGTACTCCAACATAACACGGATGAGCAAATGCTACACCAATTAATGGCCTCTATATGTCGATGTACGTCAAAAGAAGTCATTCTATATGAACGCATAGAACAAAGTATAAAAGGCAATCATCTCAATATGGGGCGTCCAGTTGAATACTACAGCGCTATTATGTCTCAGCATGGCTATATATTATCTGATGTCACTTTTTTAAACATTCCCATCAGTTATTTCATGGCAGGAATCACAAGAAAACTTATGAATTCTCCTAACAGAAAAGAAGCAGAACCATTGAGCAGAATAAGCCTAGTGGCTCAGTCTGCACTACTGCCAATAACCCAAAAGCTCGACCCTTTATTCGATTCTAAACGGGAGTTTGCTCAATTAAAATATCACAAAGCATCGAATCCCCGCTGATAACACCGCCGACAAAGATATACCCTATCATGGGTATGGACAGCTTGAGTAAACGCTATGTGTCCATTGATTTATCTACTTCTAATGACCGTCTTGCTTCGGATATTGACTATGTTGTTCTGGACAATTATGTTACTAACTATATAAAGCAATCTAAAGCAGATTATGCTATAGGCGGATATCTTGAGCATCGCAATCTATATGCTACAAGCGCTCACTTCGATCAAGAAGGTAAAAGAGATATACATCTTGGCATAGATATATGGACTAAGGCCAACCACCCCATCTATGCTCCTCTTGATGGAATAATTCACAGCTTTGCTTACAATGATCAGCCTCTGGATTATGGCTACACTTTGATTATAGAACATCAGTACCATACACACCGATTTTATACCTTATATGGTCATCTCAGCGCTCAACATTATCAATCGTGGTTCGTAGGCCAACGTATTAATAACGGGGATATCATCGCAACCCTCGGAGATAAATTAGAAAACGGAGGCTGGCCGCCTCATTTGCACTTTCAAGTGATTATGGATATGTCTGATTGGAGTGGTGATTATCCTGGAGTCTGCCACACTAAAGAACTACAATATTATAAAAACAATTGCCCCAATCCGTTAACACTAATTCATAAAAAAAAGCACCTACCATTAAAATGATAAGTGCTTAATTATTCTGCTGTGAGAGAAGGATTCGAACCTCCACGGAGTGCTTAGCTATTTAAAGTTTTTCGCAATCCTCCACCCCCGAGACAAGAGGGCACGTCTACCTGTTTCATCACCTCACAGTATTGTCAAAAAAAATAAAATTTATCCTCTTCAGAATAAAATGGCTGTGAGAGAAGGATTCGAACCTCCACGGAGAACTTAGCCTTAGAACAAAAGAAAAATGTGGTCAATCCCTATTCTATGTTTATCGTTTACCCCCACCCCCGAGACAAGAGGGCACGTCTACCTGTTTCATCACCTCACAGTATTGTC
>CAZJHC010000346.1:0-3948 GCA_964545645.1 uncultured Saprospiraceae bacterium | reverse complement strand
CTTCCAAATTCTGGGGATTTCATAAGTACGCCATATTATGATGTGGATCCGATATTCAGGACTTTTCATGATGATATCTTGATCATATCGGGCGAAAAAAAATCAGTCTCATCTACAGCAGGTCATGGATTGATGGATACAAACCCTTATGCTGATACCAGATATCAACAAGCTAAAGATAATCTGAGCGCATTATTAACAGCCATGCGTACTAAGGATATGGCATCATTCATTACCATAGTTGAAGAAGAGGCCTTGACACTCCATGCCTTGATGATGTGCTCTAGGCCATCATATACATTGCTCAAGCCTAATACGCTGACAGCTATAGAGAAGATCAGAAAATTTAGAAAAGAGACCAATATTCCTATCACCTTTACTCTAGACGCAGGACCGAATATGCATGTTTTATATCCCGATGAGTATAAAGCTGCAGCATTTCAATTTGTTACCGATCACCTAGTTGATCTGACGGAGTCTGGACTAATGATACGTGACAAGGTCGGTGTTGGACCAAAGCGATTAATATGAACAAAATGATGATCATATTGGCGATGATACTAAGCTCACATAGTCTTGAAGGGCAATCTACCTTAAATCCTGATTATGGAGACAGACTAAAGAGCCTATTGGCGTTTACTGTTGATACGATCAGCGTAGTTAATGTTATAGATAAGCTCGAGAGATTTACGGTTTTAGATACGAGAGAATCTCAAGAGTACGATGTGAGTCATATTCCTGGAGCGTTACATGTCGGTTATGACGATTTTGATATAGACCAATTATCAGGATTAGAGCGAGGCAATCCTGTATTAGTCTATTGTTCTGTGGGGTATCGCAGCGAAAAAATTGGGGAAAAACTACAGAAGGCAGGCTTTAAGAACGTTTATAATCTCTATGGGAGCATATTTGAATGGGTCAATTGTGGATTACCAGTCGAAGATGCTAATGGACATAAGACCAATAAGGTACATACCTATAACAAAAAATGGAGTAGATGGGTGGACAACAAAGAAGTTGTAACGGTCTGGTAATTATGGATTTTTGAGAAAAATATTGAGTCTACCATTATAAGCTGGCACGAATACAGGGATGCTTTCTACAGTATGTTTTCTAAGATCTAAAAACGTCCAGCTTTCACCCTGATCCAGAGAAGCTGCTAGATAAAAATTATCTTCTTCATGCCGAAGACCTTCGCTATCATAGATTTTTTGATATGGCACTAGAGCATGTAATTCTTCTCCTGACTCGATGATTTTGGAGCTAATTTTAGTCTTTATGGAGGTTAACCTCAGTTTGAGTCGATTATAGTCATCGGCATCCCTTAGCAAGTCTTGCTTGGCATAAGTCTCTCCGCCTGATACGGCGATAACGTCAGGATGTGTCAGGGTCAGCATTGTTTCAATGTCGTTATCCTCGACAGCACTTATGTAGATATTGGCAAAACTGTCTAGGGTAGTATTGATCACCTGTGCGCTCAGAGATTGAGCAAAAAGGAACAACGAGGAAATTAAAAAGCAATAACGGTTCATGAATCAAGTGTTATACATGTATTATGACGACGTATAACTCTAAAAGCCACTTATTTGGCTGAGTCGTCTATTTCCTTCATGCTTTCTTTGATCTCTCCTTCGATATTTGCTTTGGCACTATTAAATTCTCTAATGCCTTTACCAAGACCTTTCATCAATTCAGGCAATTTTTTACCTCCAAAAAGCAATAGAACAATAAAAGCGATAATGATTAATTCTTGTCCTCCTAAGAATGCTAAGAAAGTATAAATCATGATGTATTGTTGTGTAGTTTCTAAAAATGCTCGTTTTACGGAACATGGACAAAGTAATGACATTCCTATGATACCCACAATGAATATGACATTACTTTTTACTTTTGCGATAAAGTAACAGTATGAGTCTATTAATCGTAGGGACGGTAGCGTTTGACAGTTTAGAAACCCCACATGGCAATGTAGAAAGAGTAATAGGAGGCTCTTGTCAGTATAGCACCTATGCGGCTAGTTATTTCACTAGCGACATCATGATGGTCTCAATTATTGGAGATGATTTTCCTCAATCTGAGTTGGATGACCTAACGGAGAAGGGTGCTTCTTTACAAGGCATTAAAGTCGTTGAAGGAGGCAAATCCTTCTTTTGGGCTGGTAGATATCTGGATAATATGATGGATAGAGTTACGTTAACTACCGACTTGAATGTTTTGGCTGATTTTAATCCTGTACTGCCAGATAGTTATAAGACCGCTGAGTATGTCCTGTTAGGTAATCTTACTCCTGACATACAAATCAGTGTCATAAATCAACTCTCAGTCAAGCCTAAGTTTGTAGTTCTGGATACAATGAATTTTTGGATAGAGAGTGCCATGGATACCCTCTTAGAAGCTATTAAGCTCTGCGATGTACTGACCATTAATGATGAGGAAGCTCGCATGCTCAGTGGTGAGCACTCTTTGGTTACGGCAGCCGCAAAAATATTAGAGCTTGGCCCTCGATATCTCATTATTAAGAAAGGCGAACATGGAAGTCTATTGTTTGATAATGACAATGTGTTTTTTGCTCCTGCGATGCCATTAGAACAAGTCATTGATCCTACTGGTGCCGGCGACTGTTTTGCTGGGGGCTTCTTAGGCTATATTGCTCAGACCGGTGATACGAGCTTTGACAATCTAAAACGAGCCATAATCTATGGATCTGCGGCAGCTTCCTTCGTAGTTCAAGACTTTAGCAACTATAAGATCAAAGACTTAAGCCAAGAGGAGTTTGATGAGAGAGTTAACTCCTTTGTTAAGCTATCACAGTTTAGTTTATGATCGTGGTATCTTGATTTGATAGGTATTCTTGATCACGGTCATATGATTGTCACGGAGCCAAGGATTATATCTCTTTAAGCTTCTATAGGTGATGCCATGTTCATGAGCAAAATCACCCCAGTTGCTTACTGATTTGTCAACCAAGACTTCATAAAAATTGTCCATAGGAGGATATTTTTCTATTTGGTCTATATAAAATCCATATTGCTCAGGATGAGACATGATCTCTTTGATAGCCATCAATCTGAATACATATCGAGAGGTTTCTAAATTGAGATTCATATCGTAGAAATCGGTCTCTTTTTGGTTGCCCTGTTCTTTTTTGAAGTTTGTAGGACCGACATTGTAAGCTGCCGAAGCATTGGTCCATGTGCCAAACTTAGACTTGAGCCACAAGAGATACTTACAGGCTGCACGGGTAGATTTTTCAACATGATATCTCTCATCCACCTCATCATTGACTTCAAGGCCATATTCTTTGGCAGCTAGTTTTCTAAATTGCCAGAACCCCTTGGCATTAGCATAGGATGCTACATGTCTAAGGCCACTTTCGGCGACGGCCAAATATTTGAAGTCGTCAGGGATGCCATATTCTCTTAAGATACGTTCTATCTCAGGAAAATATCTGTTGGCCAGTTTTAAGGCTTGTATCGTACTAGAGTGATAATATGAATTAACCATTAACTCTCTATCTAAGCGTTCCTTGGCATCTGCGGATAAGGGCATGATCTCTCCCGCCCAATCAAATTGCCTATTGATATCTGGAGCTTTAACTATCTGAGGCAGATTGTCAGCTGTATTAGGATCGGTCAGTGGATCCTCCGTAGCGTATGACATGAATACTAAAAAAGAAAAAACGGCAGCACATGAGGCTGCATAGCGCATTAATATATTGTTCATAATAAGTACCTATACTCTATCTACAATGTACCAAAAACGTACCAATTGTAGCTAAGAATTATTTTCTGTTTTGTCGAGGTCTCTTGTATATGGGCACGGTCGAACAAGGTTCACCATACATCACGCTCTGGGCTATCGGCTTAAGTAGTTGAGTAAGTTTAGCGTAAGCACTAGGAGGCACTGGCTTGGCACTACATCCTTTTATGACAACTCTGTTGTCCGCAT
>CAZJHC010000345.1:0-3997 GCA_964545645.1 uncultured Saprospiraceae bacterium | reverse complement strand
AGTCGCCCTCTATCCAGACCTATATCATTCAAGCCTATACCAGATGATAACGAATTGACATAGAGAAATTCTTGACCAATCCTATCTTCATCTATATGGAGCAATAAGACTCTTTTATCCACATCATACTCAAAGTCAAAATATCCTTCAAACACCTCCTGAGAAGACAATAAACAAGTAGAAAATAAAAACAATGTAAAAGCAAGAGTCCGTGTCATCGATTGCGTTTAGCTATAATTAAATAATAGGTAGTAGTTAGGGCACATAAAAGTAACCCGAAAAATTCTCTAGATAGTTCTATATAAGGGCTTTCTGCTTTCATGCTTTCTGTAATGGAAGGCATCCCATCAGCGACCCAGTCTCTCATATGAGGTTGATACATCGACATCCATACGATGAAAAAAATTAAAAGAATAGCAGAACCTAGCATATAATAGTTATGTGATCCTGCACGAAACGCCAGATATGCTACTAGCAAATAGGGAGGAACCCACATTACGGCATCGCTATCATTGAGTTGTACTAAGGCAAATAGTACAAAAATGACTGCAATAGAATAATGAAAAATCTGATGTTGCATATGTGCTAAGCCTCTTGAATATCATCCTCATCAGTGATGCGATCATCAATAAAGATGAAATCATTCTTTACAAAATTACACCAAGTACAATTATCTTCTTGACATCCTGTGTGAAAATCGTGTTGATGTATTTTGGCCCAGGTTTCAGTTATCTGTTGTCCGACATGCGCAATGTCTTGAGGCGCCACGACGTATTTCTGCTGAAAAAATTCTCCTGTTTTTCTCTCAGGTTCTACAAAATCCATCCATCCTGTAGTCATATCCCACCCATGCTTCTTGTCAGAATCTAATAGGATCTTATAAAAAATAATCTGACGCCAGTAGTCCCCACCTATATCTCCTTGATCTTTGGGTCCTTTGAGTTTGGCTTTAGATTTATAATTGAAAATATTGCCCGTTTTGAAATCTATCACATCGACATAGTCTTTATGTATAACAACTTTGTCCAGTACTCCCTTAATCGGAACTCCTCCATACTCTGTTTGATCGATTTTTATTTCTAAACCATACGTAACATCGTCAGGCACTTCATTAAGTCTTTGTGCATGATATTTTGGCAATATTTCATCTCCATAGGCACTCATTTTTATAAACTCCTCGTCGGTAAAGTGCGATCTATGACTGATCATCCCAATGTGAAAATATTTTTTCAGGACATCGATTGTTCCAGGCTTACCATCGTTGAGGATGGCATGATATTCCTCCAGGGCTCGATGGATAGCACGACCAAATCCCATATACTTGGTTCTGGCAGTCGGGATTTTTAGGATGGTTTCAAAGTAAAACGTTCTGGGGCACTTGAGATATTTGTTAAGTCCTGTAACACTTAGTTTATAGCCTTGTAGCACTCTGTCGATCAGGTCGTGATCTATTAGCTTGACTTCTTTTTGCTCTTTGAGCATGGTATAAAACTGAAAGTCATTGACCTGGTCCAACCCTACATTTTGCGAACTAATGGTAAGATCTGTAGATTCTAATAGTTCATCAACAAACTGGCTTCTGCCGAGCACTTTTCCATCCTCTCGCTGTAATCCATAGCTGATCTCCAGCTCTCTCTTGGCTCGGGTCATCGCCACGAAAAATAGTCTACGTTCATCTTCTGTATTGGTATCTACATCTTCATTGACATTATCAGGATAGCTAAATTGATTACGATTCTTGTTGTTTTTATCCCAGATATTTTTGGTAGCACCAGGCATTATTACTTGGTCAAACTCTAAGCCCTTAGAAGCATGTCCAGTCAAAAAATTTACACCTTTTTCTGAGTGAACGACCTTATGCAAGGACAGATCAATACCTCCCGAGATCATCCGATCTATCAGGGACAAAAACTCTGGCAGTTGCAAACTGGGTTCTTTAGCCATTTCTTCTTTGATCAGATCAAATAAGGTGCTCAGGATTTGTAGCTGCCAGGTTTTGTCAGCAAGGTTTAAGATATACTGTAATACTCTACCATCATTGAGGATATTCTCAAAGAGCACCTGTAGGGTTACATTGGCGATATCGCTAATCCAGTTTTCGAGATTATTGGATAGATGAATGATCTGATCGACAGTAGATATTTTTAATGAGTCAAGTGTTGCTCTATCTGCGATTAATTCTCTCAGGGTAACTTGTGTCTCTTTATTGCGAGAGGCATCACAATAGATTGACAATGTCGCAATGTCCGAGCTTCGGATATTGAAGAATCGATAATGCATCAATTCATATAACAGATCTACGCCATCAGCGGGCTTTTTATAGACAAGATTGATATAACGCAGGATCGTCAAGAGATTTTTGGTCAAGGACTCATGCAGAATATTGATTCTGCGCTTAATATTGATGGGCACTCCTTTTTTCTCTAATACTTCGACGAGTTTTTCTATCTGTGAGTGCCTGCGATAGATGATCGCTGTATGGCTTAGGTCTTTGCCTGATTGATGCTCTTGATGCAGCCTTAGGGCAATTGCTGCCTGTTCTTGTACACTGTTGACATAGGAGGATATTTTGGGTTTGGATGTTAAGTCTTTGACCTCTTGGTTGGAAGCGATAAGGTCCTTGATAAGTGAGGGGTCGTCATTGATAATCCTTTCTACATTATAGGTGATGAGTTCTTTAGCTGCATCAAGTATATGTTGACTGGATCTGTAGTTCTCTGTGAGTACTACGGTAGACGGATGATACTTGTCTTTGAGTTCTTTTATGTTAGACAAGTTCGCTCCCTGAAACTTGAAGATGGCTTGATCATCATCTCCTACGACGAATACGTTAGGGTCTTCATCTGACCAAAATGAAATCAATTGCTCTAAGATGGCTTTTTGGGCACCATTAGTATCCTGAAACTCATCCACCAAAAAATAGTGGTAACGCTCTTGATAGTTGGCAAGGAGGTGTTCATCTTCTTCAAAGGCTCTCAGTACCCACAGGATCATATCCTGATAATCATATCTGGCCTGATCATCCATTACCTTTACATAGCGATCATAAATATGCACACCTGCACGTAGTTCATCCATCTTACGTACGAGTACCTTCCAATCTTTTTCTTTGAGGTCCCCTTTTTGATATCCATTGCTTTTGCGTTTATAAAACATGGATGGATTCTTAACAGGATCTTTTTGAGTTAATAGGTATTGATCTATTTTTTCGAGCATCTCTCGGGAGGAAAGATTCTCTTTTTTCATCATAGCAAAGAGATTGTCGAGACGTTTAGCCTCATAAGTGGGATCTCCTTTGAGCCTTTTGAGAATATGATCATTGGGGAGTTCATTGATCAGTTGAAGATAGAGATCGACTTTTTCTAATTCTGTGATGAGCTCTAGTTGACGATAATTGCCAAAGAGTCCAAGATTCTCTTGTATCACTTGATTGCAAAAGCCATGAAAGGTGAAGATATGTATCTGATGAGCCATAGGGCCGATGATCTCCACCAGCCTATTGCGCATCGCTATGGTGGCAGAATCTGTAAAGGTCAGGCATAATATATTGTGGGCTTGAGCATCAGTATCTGCTAGGATCTTGGCAATCCTCATCGCTAAGATTTGTGTCTTGCCTGTCCCTGGCCCAGCGATCACCATCACAGCACCTTCTACCTGGTCTACGGCAGCCTTTTGGGCATTATTTAGTCGATTATAATTGTATTGGAAGTTCGTTCGGCGAGTACCTGTATGTTTGACATTGGTGTTAAAAATATCTCCTTGCATTTAAATTAATTCTGATGGCTATATTAAGCATCCTCATGCAGAGTAGTTGCATGAAGATTCTGTTTTTGTTCATACGACAAGGTCACATCGCTGTAATTCATGTTACTTGTCCTTAATTTCACGACACCGTAGTAAACTCAATCAATAGATAGGGAAACAAGAAGTCTCAAAGTCAAAATATTGATACCTCAATAAAAAATAGAGAAGATTTCTAACATACTTAATTAAGGAT
>CAZJHC010000344.1:0-4037 GCA_964545645.1 uncultured Saprospiraceae bacterium | reverse complement strand
CTTCCCCTAAATCTTGGCGCATTTCATCCTTATAATGAAAACTGACCGTATTGCTACAGCTTGTAATGCGCTTAAGCCGAGGCGATAGACTTAGTGTAACCAGCAGATAATTTTGATTGATCGAACTTGACATGATGTTGCGATATTTATATTGCTCAAGATCATATTCTAAGATGATCTCTCCATCGCTGATAGGCGATTCTATCTTGACTAGATACCAACTATCAACCATCGGATGACGATCCGCCACAGCTCCTGGGGTCGTCACATCCGACGTACTAAAATGATTACTATAGGATACGGCATCATCACGATAGCCTTCAGCATCATTAGGGTCGTCATCCCCAAAATAGTATTGCATGCCATTAGGAGCTGTAATCTTCCAGATCAGCTTATTGTAGATTATTCCATTCGAGCTATTATTTGAACTGTTAAAGAAATACTCAATCTTAAGATCGCTACTAACCCTTTGTATTACATTTCCCTCTAAATCAAAACTGAAGGAGCCACTATAACCATTAAAATTAAAGTGATATACATCGCTTTCTGTATCTATCAACCCTTGTGACCAATCAACAAGATATGGATCAGTATTGCTCATTCTATCCATAGTAATCTTGCTGATATGAACACTATCGGTGAGATAACCAGCCATCTGCAAATTGGCATAGAGCTTTTCATCTGGTGTGCCTCTGACCGATCTACTTATAACGCCACCAGCTTGCAGGCTCCATCCTAATCCAACAGAGGATGATCGCTCACTCGTCTTAATCCCGCCAGCATGATAAGACAAGCTAATAGGTAGGCTTACATCCATACAAGTAACAGTGCTTACAGGTACGCCTATCTGTGGCACTCCCGTATAATGGCTGACAGCGATATCATTGTATTTGGTAAAAGACGCAGCTGTGGGTGTTGGGGGCAGATAACTATCAATGCCAACATCATATTGGCTCGATAAGCACACGGGTAGCGTCAAGATGGCCAATAGAATAGGTAGCTTTCTCATTCTCTTCACGTTTAGTTGGTTGATTCCTAATGTAGAAAATTTTAAATATGACAAAGAATGAGATAAAGACCTTAAGACATATTAGTCAAAAATGGGGATATCCAATTAAGGGGAAATAAAGCCTCTTTGATCCATTACAACTCCAAATAAAGTCCATCCTTATTTGAAATCTTATGCACCCCTTGAGCTAAATATTAGGTTCGGTCAAAGGGCGGCGTAAGGCACGTCGTCGTTTATATACCCTTGACGGGTTCTAAAATTTGGCCCTCACCTTTGCTAAGAGATTTGAAACACCTCCAATAAAGATGAACCAAACTGATCATCGATGACCGTAGATCAATACACTTAATCACTAAATAATTGAGGGTCTCCAGAGTTCATCTCTGTCAAAATTGATCTGAGTCACAATCTCTCGCTCAAAGGAAATTACCGAAACATTTTGTATTCGATACATCGCTATGGAGTCGATGCCAGAAAAGATGAAAGTGAATATTTCGTTTCTTTAAAAAACTTGAATAGACATTTTAAATATCCATCACGTACAAACAACCTTGAATTCAAACCAAAATGTTCTTCCAGTGGTAAAGTTGTCTTTCAGGATTCTACGGCTCTAAATGGATTATCTTCTTTTGCTTTAGTCAGAAAAGAAGATTTTTTGAAGTGGTTAAATATTAAAAATTTGGAGATAGTATGGTTGATTGGTGGTGAGAAACAACTGATTAGGACGAACACCAAATTCTTTGATCGTTTGATTTATAATATGATCTTTCAATTTGATGGTAGCCAAATATTATCCGAAAGCTGGTTTGAAGAACAGGGAAAAAATTGAAGTATGATTGAGGTGGCTATTAAGCCTTTCGATTTAGACATATCGAACTTTATCTTAAAATAACCATATCAGACCAGCCATCTTTTGGATTAATTAAGTTGGAATTAAAATATTACATCATCTCTTGTTCTTATTACCATTAATCATAGTCAAGGAGTCAGATTGAACGCCAAAGAGCCCCTCCCTAATAATGACATAATAATTGTTGACATATCATTACCGATACTGTATAACGATATCAGTCAACTTAACAAGGAGTATATGTATGACCACGAATAATAAATCTATAAAAAGCAATGATCAATTGACAGAAAAGCAACAACAATGGAAAGATGCAATTCGAACCACTATTTATAAGCGTTCCTCTGTAAATCTGATGATCTATGATGATGGCAGTCTTCACGATTTAGAACATCACACCAAAGCGAATATATTAGAAAATAGAACTCGAGATGATGACGAATGCTTGTGGGTAGAAAACCAACTCAATCGCTATAATTGGGATGTAGGAAAAGCTATTATGGCCGACTATTCTAGTAATTTCCATGCACATCAAATACATGATGCTTTGCAATCAGCATATGATGGAGGAGCCACAAGGTTCTCGTTATGTAGCGAAGTAGACCTTGCTGAGGAAAAGAGAATGGCCGTCAAGGACTTTATCCTTCATAGTAAGGCCTGATCATCAAACCTATATTGATTAGACTATTCATATTATAAATAGTTCTTATTTATAGCTGTACCTTCGTAGGGTGACAGAACGAATTAAAATACTTGGTGTAGATCCAGGGACTAACATCACGGGATATGCGATCATAGAGGCAGATAAGAGAAATTGTACATTGATCACAGCTGGGATATTGGATCTTAGAAAATGCGAAGATCATCAAACTAAGCTCAAAGAAATTTTTCTTCAATTACAGGAGGTTATAGAAACTTATCTGCCCTCGGAATTGGCCATCGAGGCTCCTTTTTATGGCAAGAATGTACAATCGATGCTCAAGCTGGGTAGGGCACAAGGAGTTAGCATGGCTGCGGCGATGACGATGGGACTAAAGATCCATGAGTATGCTCCTAAGAAAATTAAGCTATCTATAACGGGTAGTGGTAACTCCTCTAAGGAACAAGTGGCCGCCATGTTACAAAGTAGGCTCAATATCAAAATAGACCCTAAATATCTCGATGCTACAGATGCCTTGGGTGCAGCAGTATGTCATTGGCAACAGATCACTGGAGCCTTGTCTGGCGTAAGCACTAAGAAGTACAGTAACTGGAAAAGCTTTGTGAAGGACAATGCGGATAGGGTGGGCAAGTAGCCCTTGACAAATTTGTATTTACAGATTATTAGCAATCCGCTCAGCCACCTCCTTAAACTCCTCTTGAGACAATGACAACTTGGGCTGAGTAAAGTCTATATCAATCATTCGATTGATAGGAACTAAATGTACATGAGCATGAGGCACCTCAAGGCCAATAACTGCCATCCCAACTCGATCACATGGATAGGCTTTTTTGATAGCTCCAGCGACTTTCCTGACGTAACCGAATAACTCTTGATAAGTCTTTTCATCAAGATCAAAAAGTTTATCAACTTCTTTTTTTGGCACAACAAGCACATGTCCTTTCTGTAGAGGGTTGATATCGAGGAAGGCAAAACAAGTCTCTGTTTCGCCTACCTTATAGCATGGTATCTCACCAGCAATGATCCTTGAAAAAATACTAGGCATCGTTATTATACGCTAATGTCTAAGATCTCAAATTTCATAAGGCCAGCCGGTGTTTGTATCTCGGCGATATCACCGATTTTTTTACCTACAAGACCCTTACCAATAGGTGAGTCAATAGAGAGTTTTTTAGCTTTTAGATCGGCTTCAGATTCCGATACGATTTGGTAGGACATCTGTTTGTTGACCTTGAGATTTTTAATGGTCACTTTTGTAAGAATTGACACCTGGGATGTATCTACATTACTACTATCAATGATCTGAGCGTTAGCGATGGAGGATTCGAGTTCATGTATTTTCATCTCGAGCATTCCTTGCGCATCTTTGGCAGCATCATATTCGGCATTCTCGGAGAGATCTCCTTTTTCGCGAGCTTCAGCGATCGCCTTAGCAGCCTCTGACCGACCTCTTGTTTTAAGATCATCTAACTGTGCGCTGATCTTATCATAACCCTCTTGAGTGAAGTAAGCTATTC
>CAZJHC010000343.1:0-4046 GCA_964545645.1 uncultured Saprospiraceae bacterium | reverse complement strand
CCTATATTATATCCCCATAATCCTGCATTACTATTGATTATGATGACATAATCTTGGTTAAGGTCGACCTCAGTCAATGAGACACGAGGAGGATTGTCTGAATGTATATCCTGTAGCTTAACAAATTCGTAAAAGATACCAGAATTAGTATTGAGCAAGAGCCCCGCATGATCGAGGGTATCCTGAAAGGCTATAAACCCTTCAGAGGCAGGGTAGGTTTCTAAACTATCGATTCTTGAGCCTATCAATGACTCAATACTAGCTCGATATGGCTCATAGTTCACTCCTCCGTAGATAAACAATTGAAGATTTGGAAAGACTTGTTTTATATTTTCTAGATCGGTATAGTCGAGCAATCGTTCAAAGTACATCTGTACCCATGGAGGAATCCCACTAATTAACCTTAAATCTTTGTTATGAGTTTCTTCTATAACCCGATCGACCTTATCTTCCCATTCTTCGATACAATTAGTCTCAAATGTAGGTAGCTGGTTGCCTTTAATCCAAGAAGGAATCTCATGATTTACAATGCCAGACAATCGACCTGTTTTTATACCATTAGTCATATTGAGAATAGGCGAACCAGATAAGAACATCACTTTTCCATTGAATAACTTACTGTGGTCTTTATAAGAAGCATAATTCAATAGAGCCAGGCGAGCTGAGCCTATATGATTAGGCATGCTCTCATTAGTGATAGGGATATATTTAATGCCTGATGTGGTTCCGGAGGTTTTGGCAAAGTATGTGGGTCGATCTGGCCAAGTAATATTCGGGTGACCTTCACGAATTAGATCGTAATAAGGTCTGCCAACCTCATAATCAGCCAAGGGTACTGCTTTTTTAAAGTCTTGGTAGGTCTTTATGGACACAAAGTCATGATCTTTGCCAAATTTTGTGTTCTGAGCTCTTTTGATTAACCCCGCTAAGATGTTTTTTTGGTCTTGCACGGCATGCTTACGAATCTTAGATACTGCCTTGCGGATATATCTTGTATAAGGATAGATTAGAGCTGCTTTCATTAGACCTCTTTACCTTTGAGTGCGACGGATATATTGTAATCCAGTGCTTTTTCCGCCAGTGGTTTAGAATAATCGTTCAGTTCTTCCATAGCCTGATTGATAGAATCCTTATCTCCAGACTTTATTTGTTCTGTTAATTTAAGGTTTAATTTTTTGAGTATATCGATCTCCTCGATCGATAGTATGTTCTTATTTTGAACCATAAATTTCTCCGTATGGGTGGCTACATTCTGCCCTTCGTTTCGTGCTTCTATCAGGGAGCGGATCTCCATATCGGATTGTGCATTGATCATAGAATCCTTAAGCATTATGGCCATTTGTTCTTCTGATATACCATATTGAGATTTTATCTCTACTTGGGTTTCAATGTTTGATCGGAGTTCCGAAGCCTTTACCCTTAGTATTCCATCGGCATCTATAATAAACTGTATGTCGATCTTGGGCATACCAGCAGCCATTGGAGGAATTCCTTTCAACGTAAATTCTCCGAGCTTTCTATTGTCGCCTACTAAGTCTCGCTCACCCTGGTATACGGCAACCTTTAGATTGGTTTGACCATCTAGAGAGGTAGTATATTGACGTCCTGCTTGTGTTGGCACTTTGCTATTACGGGGAATAATGGTGTCCATTAATCCCCCTATAGTCTCTATTCCTAAGGATAATGGAGTAATGTCCAATAGGAGCATGTCTTGACGGTTACCAGCGAGTATATCAGCCTGTATAGCAGCACCCATGGCGACAACCTCATCTGGATTTAGATGATCATTGACCTCTCTGTTGAAGAATGTCGATACAGCATTTTTTATTGCTGGCACTCTGGTCGAACCACCAACCATCACCACCTCATCGATATCTGCGATAGTGAGCGCTGCATCAGTGAGACTTTGTTGACAGCTATTGAGCGTTAGTTGTATCAATGGGGATATGATTTTTTCAAATTCATCCTTGCTGATACTTAGAGCCATGTCATTTATAGTATCAGAATATGAGTCTTGTATGCTAAGCAATTTTTTAGCTGATTCGGCTTTAAGGCGTAATTGTTGGCTTAAGGATTTGTTCGTCTTAAGAGTCTCACCTAAATTAGGATTTTGTGAGATCCAATAATCTATGATCATCTGATCCAAATCATCACCGCCTAGATATGTGTCTCCATGTGTCGAGAGAACCTCAAATATACCATCTTGAATATGCAGTATAGAAACATCAAAAGTACCGCCACCTAAATCATATACAGCGACGATTTCATCTTCTTTCTTATTTCCTATGCCATATGCTAATGCTGCCGCAGTGGGTTCATTGACGATACGCAATACATCTAATCCGGCCAATTTGCCAGCGTCTCGTGTAGCCTGGCGTTGGGCATCATTAAAATAAGCCGGAACGGTAATGACGGCTTTTTCAACTTTTTGATTTAGACTTTGCTCTGCGATGAGTTTGAGCTCTGCCAATATCAATGACGACAATTCAATCGGAGTATAATAATGATCATTGACTTTAATTTTGACCAATTCAGAGGTGTCCGAATCCAGTATAGTATATCCCATCCCATTCTGCATAGATTCAAGATCTTCATATGACTTACCCATAAGCCTCTTGATCGAGTATATCGTGCGTTGAGGAGCACTAACGAGTAGTTCATTCGCTCTATCACCAATAATGACTTGACCATCTTCTTTGATGTGTATTACCGATGGCACTAATAGATTTTTATTGCGTTCATTTTTGAGGATTACAGGTTGTTCTTTATCTATATGTGCTACTAGGCTATTGGTAGTGCCTAGATCTATTCCTACGATGATCGATGTCGCTGTTGCTTTCTCTACAGTACCGTCCTTTATATTGATGGATATTTTTGCCATGTATTATTCTAATTGCTAATTCTTATCCCTGATCAAAGCGGCTATATTTGCTTGTATACTTTGTTCAGATGATTAAACAGTTTTACGAAAATAAGATTAATAGGCTCTACCTGTTTTTAGGAGGCTTCTTTATAACCAATGCACTTATAGCTGAGTTCATTGGTGTTAAGATATTTTCTTTAGAAAAAACTCTTGGATTCTTGCCGTTTGATTGGACTATCTTAGGTGTAGAAGGTTTAGGATTTAACCTTACGGCTGGGGTGGTTCTGTGGCCTGTGGTTTTCATTATAACAGACATTATCAATGAGTATTTTGGACAGAAAGGAGTAAAGCAGTTATCATATATGACCGTGGTGCTAATTTTATATGCATTTGTCATGGTCTATACGGCTATATGGCTCGCACCTAATGAATGGTGGCAAGGGGTCAGTGGGACACTTCAACCTGATAAAGGAGTCATTAATGATATGGATGCGGCTTTTCGCATGATATTTGGTCAGGGGTTATGGATCATATTAGGAAGTTTGATAGCCTTCTTAATAGGTCAGGTAGTAGATGTATTTGCTTTTCATAAGATCAAAGCTGTTACTGGAGAGAGCAAGATCTGGTTGCGTGCTACTGGTTCTACGCTGATTTCTCAGTTTATAGACAGTTTTGTTGTATTAATTGTAGCATTCTATATAGGTTCAGATTGGGACTTGGTCCGAGTATTAGCCATTGGTTTTGTTAATTATATATATAAGTTCATCGTGGCAGTACTCTTAACACCTATTATATATTGGGCGCATCATACCATAGATAATTATCTCGGCGACAAGGTTGCTCAACAACTCAAAGTGGAAGCCCAAAAGTCTTAAGTATTATTATGAATCAATGTACCGATACTATATTAATGGTTAGGCCGGCTAATTTTGGCTTTAATCGAGAGACTGCCTCTGACAATGCCTTCCAAATTAATGACACCTCGATGAGCAAAAGACAAATAAATATTGAGGCGACCATTGAATTTGATTTACTCGCTCAAAAGTTGGGAGATGCTGGTGTAAATGTCATAATTATAGAAGACACCAAGATCCCTATAAAAACTGATGCAGTCTTTCCTAATAATTGGTTTCGACTCATGCAGGGGGAGAGATTATTACCTACCCAATGTACTCTGCTAATA
>CAZJHC010000342.1:0-4047 GCA_964545645.1 uncultured Saprospiraceae bacterium | reverse complement strand
ATATATAGGCGGTGCTTATCACGCAATGGAGATATTTAACACGGCTTATTATAGTGACGAGATCATGGATCGCAATGTGACATCACTGAGTCAATCCAATCTTACATGGAGTAGAGTAGCTCAATGGTTACCCTGGATGCAAATGGGTGACAAATCTGGAATTATGGTTTTTAATGCTACCGGATTTAGCACTTTTGATGAAGGCAAAATTTGGCCTGTGTTACAGGAGTTGTTAGATGAGAGGTATCCATTGTATAAGACACCTCCTCCTGTCGATGATGATAGAGTCAATGAAACCAGTTGGACCGTGTTTAAAAAGTATATGGAGGACAAAACACCAACTTCGGTTAGAGAGAAACATAAGAGCAGACATTGAAAAATAGAAGATTAGTACTCGCTGCTCGCCCAGAGGGCCTGATTAAGAATTCAGATTTAACACTCGAAGAGGTCGATATCCCTGATATCAAAACAGGTGAATTTTTAATCAGGACTCTCTATTTATCTCTTGCTCCGATCATGAAGTTTTATATGATTGATGGAGCAGGGATAGAAGCTCCATTGCCGATAGGGGGTACTATGAGAGGCCGAGGTGTTGGCAAGGTGATCAAAAGCAAAAATCCTCAGTTCAATGAAGGCGATATAGTTCATGGCAAGTTTGGATGGCAGGAATATGTGATATCTGACGGTAGCCCTGAGCGCATGATGTATCATGCCGACACCTTAGGGCTGTCGCCATCTACGGCTTTAGGAGTATTAGGTATGACGGGATATACATCCTATATCGGATTATATAAGATTGGACAACTCAAGGAAGGAGAAAAAGTGTTGGTGTCTTCTGCGGCAGGAGGGGTTGGCTCAATATTAGGAGGATTGGCAAAGATTAAAAATGCGGAGATTGTCGGGATGACGAGTACTCCAGCAAAGTGCAGGCTCCTGACAGATCGACTCAATTATGATAAAGCTATAAATTATAGAGTCGGATCATTGAGTGATACTCTCAAAAAGGAATTGCCTGATGGAATCGATGTGTATTTTGATAATGCCGGAGGACATATATTGGACAGTGCCCTGGCTCGCTTAAATAGATACTCAAGGGTTGTCTGTTGTGGTAGGATTTCCACTTATAATGATAAAGGATTAAAGGAACAAGATTATGCTCTTAAGAACTGGCATATGGTTCATGCCATGAGAGCGTCCATGTTAGGTTTCTTTATCTACGATTATGCGCATTACTTTGAAGAGGCTCGCACTAATATGGCTACATGGATCAAGGAGGGAAAGCTGCATTATCATGAGGATGTCTTAGATGGCTTAGAAAGAATGCCTGAGGCCTTGAACAGGTTGTTTCAAGGAAAAAATGTAGGGAAGCAACTGGTTCGAGTTAGCTCGGATGAGTAATAACAAAACATAATTTTCGATATGCAATATTACATGATGAGGTACATCCTATTTTTTTTGATGCTTATAATATCAATTAGCTCGTGCAGCACTAATAAGGGAATGAAGACTATTGATCCCAGAGTGGCTGACCTAACAGATGAAGAGATCTTTAATATAACAGCACAACCCAAAGACTTCCCCCTGGTATTGAGACGGACAACTCTAATTGTAAGAGATGTTAGCAATTCGCTTAAGCTATATCGAGATGCTATGGGTATGGAAGTGATCTATGATAATATCCTGAAGCGACCGAGAAAAGATGGTAAAGAGGGCACCCAGGATCTTAGGTTAGTATTCTTAAAGGCAACTCATGAATATTACGGAGTTTTAGGATTATTAGAATATTACTACGGCGAAAACCGAGAAGAAAAAGAGGTCCGTAAAGAGGGTTTTACGGCACAAAATGTGGTGTTGTTATTCAATAGTCAGAACGCTGAAGAAAAATTAGATGTGATACGACAAGTTCCAGGAATAGAAATGTTCAGTGAGCCTGAACTGGTAGAGTATCCAACTGCCGATGGGGGAAAGGTAAGAGTGATGGTATGTACATTTTATGATCCAGACGGATTCTTGGTAGAGTTTAATGAGCTTTTAGACGAATTGTAACAATTACATTCGATCCAGCGCTTCCAAGCGTTCATCAATTGTTGCTCTACTATGATATACACCATTTTTGAAAATGGACTCGATTTTCGTTGTATTGGAAATGTCGTCAAGTGGATTGGCATTGAGAATCAACAGGTCTGCAATCATTCCTTCATTAATGGAGCCTAACTGGTCTTCCATGTTAAAGTATAAAGCAGGATTATAAGTTGCTGTCTTCAGAACTTCAAGAGGCTCTAATCCTGCATTGACCAGGGTCTCCATCTCTAAATGAAGACTCAATCCTGGTGTTAAGAAGAAAATTGGACAGTCGGTCCCAGCCATGATAGGGATATCGTGATCATGGATATTCTTAACCATATCATTCATCCAGTCGCTATATGTGATATTGAAGTCAGTCAAAGTTCTTTGTGAGAAAGCTTCAATACCTTCTTTCCAAGCTATCTCTGTGCTGTCTGGCAAATATTTAAATGATGTTTGAAAGTCATCGTCGACAAAAGGCATCTTGACATAAGCAGTATTAAGCGCTAATGTTGGGATTTGCCAAGTGTCATTTTCGGATAGTTTTGTTAATACGTTATCTGCCACGTTTTCATCATAATTATCGATGGCGGTTTGTCGTTGTGCGGCATGGAGCCTGGTCCTCAGTGCTGCTCCCGTATCATCTCGACCAGCTTCTAACATGGTTAATCGTTGAGCCAAAAGTTCCTCTGCATTAGAGGCACAGGATAGCTCCAGATTTCGTAAGTGTTCCATGCTATTCATACCCGCATTAGAAGCGCTGATCACATCCATGCTTAAGGGGACGTGTCCAGTAACTTTAAGGTTTTGTGCTTTTGCCCTTTCTATTATTTGTTTAAACTGTGCGGGTGTTAGCATCTCATAAGCTTTGAGCAAATCAACTCCTTGTGCAATTAATGAGTCAATCATTTGATCTACCGCTGCTACATCTTTCAAGCCGACTGATAATGGGGGATTCTGTGGCCTGCTTCCATCATAGACATTGGGCATCCCATCGAGCAATGGTCCAGCTATTTTAACTCGGGGATAACGAGTTGGGTCAGTCATAGCCAAATCTTTCCATTGTTTGACGAACTCTATTCTTCCTCCTATATCTCTGATACTTGTGATACCATAGCAAAAGAATAGATCGAGCATTCGGTCTGCCAGATGCTCCATATAAGCGAAGTGAACATGTGAATCCCACAATCCTGGGATTATATATTTTCCAGTGCCATCGATTATAGTATTATTAGGATGTAGGGTTATCTCACCGGATGCAAATATTTGTTCAATTGCATCATCTCTAATGATAATTGTTTGGTCAGGTATAGATCCTCTGAGCGGATCAATGATGTGTACATTCTGAATGCAGTAGGCATCTTTATACAGCTTTTGATTACTACATGAGATGATGGTACTTAGACAGCATATTGTGATGCAGATTCTGATGTCTAATAATTTGATCATAGGCTGTCTTCATCTTGTGTATGAATGCTTGAGGGATGGGTAGTTTGAATCAGTAAGGCCTTCTTACGAAAAAATCTTGTAAACCCTTCAGCGCCCATGCGGGAACCATTGATCCCAGAAAGCTTAAATGAGTTCTTGGTAGCATCAAATACTTGATTGGTTAGGCTACCATCATTTATACTGATCCCACCTGCCTCTATCTTTTGTGCAACAGATACGGCCTTTTCGATATCTCTTGAAAAAACCGATGCAGACAATCCATAGACGCTGTCATTAGCCAATTGGATCGCTTCATCTACATCAGTGTATTTTATACACGGTATGATCGGACCGAAGGTTTCCTCGGTCATTAGGATCACGTCATGTGTAAGTTGTGTAACTACGGTAGGTGCGATCCATAGTCCGCCATTGATATTGTGTACTTTTCCTCCACAATGTATTTTGGCCCCTTGTGCTACAGCTTGTTCTAATTGATCTTCTATTTTTTGTGCCTGAGCGGCCATGATCATTGGACCAATGGTACCACCCTTGTCA
>CAZJHC010000341.1:0-4077 GCA_964545645.1 uncultured Saprospiraceae bacterium | reverse complement strand
ATATAGATACTATGGCCTTAATAGGAAAAATAAGAAATAACATGTGGCTGGTGTTTATCATCATTGCCTTAGCGACACTATCATTTATATTAATGGATGCTATGGGGCCAGGCGGAGGTGGACCCACAGTGAATACTGCCATTGGAGAGATTGCTGGACAAGAGGTGTCTAATTCAGAATTCGAATCTGCTTATAGAACATTATTTGGCAATTCGGCAGATCCTAATGCCAGTCGTGCTGCCCTTTGGAATTATTTCGTCGAACAAAAAATTGTTAATGATGAAGCAGACAAATTGGGACTCCAAGTGAGTTATGAAGAATTGATGGATCTACAGTTTGGTTCTAATTTAAGCCCAATTGTCTATCAGAATTTTATAAACCCTCAGACCGGACAGCTTGATATCAATCAATTACAGACGGTAAGACAGCAGTTAGAAAGCGGAGAAGTATTAAACCCACAGTTTGCACAGTTTTGGGGAGAGCAAGAAAAACAAATCGTCAAAACACAACTACAATCCAAGATGTCAGGATTGGCTCAAAAAGCAATATATACTCCTAACTGGATGGCAGAGGCCATGTACAAAGAAGAAAATGGTACAGCAGATGCTGCGATTGTTAAAATTCCTTTTGATGCGATTCCGACCTCGGATATTACAGTGAGTGATGCGGATATAGTTAATTATATCAAAAAGAATAAAACCGAGTTTGAAAGAAAAGAACAACAGAGGGCTTTATCCTATGTCAAAATGGACGTTTATCCTACTCCAGGTGATTCGTTGACATGTAGGCAAGAAACCGAGGAGGTGATGGAACGTTTCGCAAGTACTGATAATGATTCAACCTTTGTGCTTGGGAATAGTGGATTGTTTGCTAATTATTATGCTAAGGCAGAGGAAATAGATGAGTTTTATGCAGATAAATTGGCCACTTATGAGAAAGGCCAAGTCTATGGTCCATATATGTTAGGGCGCAATTATCAAGCAGTCAAACTTGTTGATAAGAGGGTAGTTCCTGATTCTGTGAGGGCGAGCCATATTCTTAGGAGAGTAACAGCTGGCAATATTACACAAGCACAAGAGGCGGAGGCGCTTATAGATAGCTTGTTGATTGTGGCAAGATCAAGGAGAGTACCATTCGATACCCTTGCATCTAAGTTTAGTGAGGATTTGTCTAATAGTAATGATGGTGGTGACTTGGGGTATTTTACACAAGGAGCGATGGTAGGGCCTTTCAACAAGGCTGTATTTGTAGAAGGAAAGAAAGGAGGATACTATAAGGTTAGGACTCAATTTGGCTATCATCTTATATATATAGAAGATCAAAAATATCTAAGTCGTGCCCCTAAGTATAATTTGGCTTATGTTAATGTGCCAATCATACCAAGTAAGGAAACGCAAAATGCTTTTTATGAAAACATGGTTGATCTAGTAAGTGCCCACCCATATTTGGATGATCTTAAAACGGTTGTTGATGGCATAGGCAATCTTGACATGCAAACCTCGAATGATCTTGGCATCAATGATTATCTGATCAATGGTTTAGCTCCTGGCAATGTGACAAGAGATATCGTAAAGTGGGCATACCAATCAAGTACGTCCCCTAATGATGTGTCTGCGGTTGTCTATCAATTTCAAGACCCGACATTATACTACAATAATGCGTATGTGGTTGTGGGGCTAAGCGAAATCAAAGAACCTGGAATGCCAAGTGCAGATGATGTCAGAAGTCAAGTAGAATTCGCAGTTCTAAATGAAAAGAAAGGAGCATCAATCCTAGGTTCTCTTAGCGATGATCTTTCATCTACTGCATCAACTTATCAGGTAGAGGTAGATACTGTCAGAGGCATGAGCTTGCTCAACACATTTGTCGCAAGCATTGGCAATGAACCTGCTGTTGTGGGAGCGGCGTTTGCGGATGGTGGAGTTCAAAAATTACTGGGCAATAGTGGTGTTTTTCTTGTTAAAACATTAAACAAAGAACCAGCAGGGGACGTAACTAATTTAGCCTTTATCAAATCCACGGTAGCACAAAGTGTTAAAGGTCGGGCATCAACAGGCTTGTTAAACGCTCTGAAGGAGCAAGTAAAAATCAAAGACAATAGGAGTGTTTTTTACTAGGCTTTGATTAAAAAAAACGATTAAGAAGAAACGATCAGCTCACCGCTGGTCGTTTCTTGTTTATGAAATCTTATAATGTTATAACTATCCTAATCATAACACTCTGGGCTTGCCAAGGGGATGATAAAATTGTTAGGCTTTATCCTGACTCGGGGAAGAAGGAGATTTATACCATTGATGTTGATTCGTTGGTGCATGGTGAAAAGTTAGTTTACATGGATGATACATATCTATATGAGCGCAGTCAGTATAGTCATGGCCGGTTATCAGGAGATCGTCTTATTTATTTTCCCTCAGGCAATGTTGAGATACATGAACATTATAAAGACGATATGTTACATGACAGCTTAAAAGTCTTTTATCCTAATGGTGCATTAAAAATAGTTATGATGTATACTCAAGGCACGTTAAATGGGATTGTAACACAGTATTATGAAGACGGAATGAAAAAAGAAGAAGTTTCTTTTGAGGATAATGAAGAGAATGGACCGTTTGTGGAGTATCATCAGAATGGTCAGGTTAAATGGAAAGGCACTTATCTCAATGGTGACAATGAGTTTGGCCTGTTAGAAGAGTTTGATGATAGTGGAACTCTAATTAAAAGAATGAATTGTGATAGTTTAGCAATTTGCAAAACTATTTGGACCAAAGAAAAAGGTGATATTGCAAGTTGATGAGATGTTGCCTCCTTATACTGATTTATATCTGCTCTCAGAGTTTATCTTTTGGACAACTAGGTGGAGCAACGAGTTTTCAGTTCCTTAATCTTCCTCCAAGCGCCAGAGCCTCTGCTTTAGGAGGATATTATTCTATGCTGAGAGACGATGACATAAGTTTAGGCTTGGCCAACCCTGCATCTCTCAATAGCGCCATGAACGGCCAATTAGCTATCAATCATAATTTTCATATTGCGGACATCAACTATGGTTCGGTCAATTATGGCTTGAGTCTAGATAGTTCGATAATTAGTGTAGCTGTCGGAGCCCAATATGTCTCCTATGGTCAGTTCATCCGTACTGACGAAAGAGATCAAGTGCTTGGTTCTTTTGGCGCTTCAGATTATGCTGCAAATGTTAGTGCTGCGATCGACTTGGATAACAAAATGTCTATTGGGTCCACGCTTAAGTTGTTTAGGTCCACATTAGATAGTTATCAATCTTCTGGTATGGCTTTAGATGTTGGTTTTCAATATCAAAAACCAGAAAATCGTACAGCTTGGTCATTGGTATTAAGAAATATAGGTTGGCAGTTCTCAAGTTTTTCGGAGACTAAAGAAGGGGTGCCTTTTAATATCCAGATAGGGTATGTCAAAGAGTTAGAACACGTACCATTTAAATTGTTGATCACTATGAGAGATTTGCAACAATGGAACCTGAGTCAAGATTTGCAATCCGATGACCCGATTTTTATCAATCAATCAGTAGAGATGAAGTCTTCATTTGCTTCATTCACGGATAATTTGTTTAGACATCTCGTGATCGGTGGAGAGTTTGTTTTGGGTCAGAAAGAATTGGTAAGAGTAAGATTTGGATATAATCATCAGCGTAACCAAGAACTCAAGAGTAGCATCTTTAGGAGCTTTAGTGGATTCAGTTTTGGCTTTGGATTAAAATTGAAAAGATTTAGACTTGACTATGGGTTTGGGGTCTACCATTTGGCTGGTGGCGTTAACAATCTGAGTCTGACTATTGATTTGATCAATGCGAATAAGGCCTTTTAACCTTTGATTAATGGGCCTTTCCTATGAGTATTAGGGAATTTTTAAGAATCTTTATGAACATATTTTACGTTTATCTGATAAATACTACGTCATGAATCGAGTTTTGATGCCTTTGGTCTTGTTGTTGTCTTGGTCTGTACTTATGAGCCAGGATGGTGTTGAGGAGCCCGCAACTAAAGATAATCTATGGAAAACGCTGTCTAAAATCACTTACAAAAAAGAGTATGACGAGTTCTTAGG
>CAZJHC010000340.1:0-4088 GCA_964545645.1 uncultured Saprospiraceae bacterium | reverse complement strand
TCTGTAGATAATCTATATATAGGTGGATAAGATCAGAATGAGACAAGTCTGAGCTCTTTAGTTTATGTTGATCTACTCTGGTAATTTCTTCTGACGAATAAGGCCTCACCGTCATGCCAAATGAAGATTGAGATCTAATCTTAATGTTACTATTATTTAATTTATTGCCCAATTGCATCCATCGAACATCACAACGATGGCCACACTCTTGGGTGCTTATGTAAGGCTCGTAAAAATCTACGACTGAACCTTTATAAACTCCCATATGGGCCGCATATTTTCTGTCGATATAATTCTCATGAGGACCTCGTCCATACCATCTGACATGATCATAAGCTGAATCAAGCTGCGCATAGAGACCTATCCTTGGAATTAGCTCTGATGGTTCACATCTGTTTAAATTTAAGTGGTAGTCAATATTTAGAATGTTGTTTTTGACTACTTGATAGGTTATGGTGCCTTCTATAGGTAGTAAGTCATGAATAATATTCACGTTGACCTGTCCCATGTCATCCATCATAAATGAACTCACCGAAAATGAATCATGGGCGTATCTCCAATGACTGCATAAGGAGGGCATATCCCATCCAAAGTCATTGTCCGTAGGGGCTCTCCAAAAATTTAATCTTAATGGACTTCGCAAAAGTTGCTTGCCTTCAAACATAGCACCACTTAGATAGCCTGTTTGCTTATCTATAGTGATTATAGTGGAGGTAGTTATCAAGTCTATCTGACCCTCCTTGGAGTCAATCAATGGCTTAAGACACTCTTGGTCAGACGTGAAGTGGATATCAGTTGACCCATTTTGGAATTGCTCCATACCTATCACCTCTCCCGATGATAGTAATCGTACAGCTACATCCACATAATATTGATCAAGAGCAGTAAACCCTTGCGGGCATTGGCAATCTATGATTACATCCTTCTGCGGGGCTATTTCAGACACACTTTTTGACATCAATACTTCATCGATTATTCCTTTTTGATTGTTCCAAGTCCAAAATCTCACCTCAACTTGTAAGTCCGTTAGCGACATGAAATCAAAGAGGTTAGTTACCCCAAATTGATCAATCGAAGGTGACCATGTAATCCTAACATTCTGATACAGCTTCTTGGCCTCTATCGCATGGGGATGTGGACTACCGTCTGGAAACATCAACCCATTGATGCAAAAATTACCATCCGAAGGCACGTCTTCGTGGCCATACTCTCCTCCGAACTTCCAGGTCTTCGGGTCTAACTCACTACTGGTCAGGCCTTGATCCATCCAATCCCAAATAAACCCTCCCTGTAGAATATCGTGTTTATGGATAAGATCCCAATACTCTTTGAGATTGCCAAGACTATTGCCCATAGCATGGGCATATTCGCACATGATGTAAGGACGGCTTTTGTTGCCCAAAGCATATTGTTCAACCTCTGCGACACTAGGATACATCGGACAGACTATATCAGTATTATCGTCTTCTCCTGCTTGTTCATACTGTACTGGTCTGGAGGCATCAATCCCTTTGAGCCAATCATATGTGGCATAATGATTAGGACCATTGCCAGCCTCGTTGCCAAGGGACCAAATAATTACTGATGCGTGATTTTTGGCTCGGTGATACATACTCTGTACTCTCATCAGGTGAGCCTTTCGATAGCACTCCAGATGCGACGTATGCTTAGAATCTTCATACTCATCTTGAAATCTGGCGCCCATAGCATGAGCTTCAATATTGGCTTCATCAATCACATACAAGCCATACTGGTCGCAAAGTTCATACCAGTCTCGGCAGTGAGGATAGTGACTGTTTCTTACCGCATTGATATTGTATGACTTTATCCTCATGATGTCTTGTTCCAAGTACTTTCGATCTACTACATGACCATGTTCCTCGTGATGCTCATGGTGATTCACTCCTTTGAGGGTGACAGATGTACCATTAACCTGCAGTATGCCTTCTTTGATCTCGACCTTTCGAAAGCCAACTTTAACTGCAACATGCTCAAGAGGTGCTTTGGTAATGGGGTCAATTAAGTCAATGTACAATTCATATAGGTGAGGTGTCTCAGCGGTCCATTTCTTGGGACTCCTTATTATGTCACTGAGAGACAACGTATAGGTTAACTCATCCATACTACTAAGACTCTTAGTAGTACTTAGAATGTTCAGACCTTGCTCATCCAATAATGACATAGTCACATCTAAGGGTTTACAATAGCTGAGCTCTTTTTGTGTTATCTCTATATCAACTGACAGTAATCCATCAGTATAATCTCTGTCTAAATCTGCTAATATGTTGATATCTGAAATATAGACTTTGGGTCTTGCTGTAAGGTATACGTCTCGTTCTATCCCCGATAATCGCCAAAAATCTTGGCATTCCAAATATGACCCATCACACCATCGATAAACCTGCACCATCAGATGATTCTCTCCTTGTATAAGCCATTGATTGATATGAATCTCAGCTTTGGTTTTACTATCTTGATGATATCCTATTTCATGTCCATTAAGCCAAATTGACGCAGCAGAGTTTATCCCATCAAAGGATAAGAATATTTCGAAATCAACCCAATCTGGTGGAAGCTCAAAGGTTCGGTAATAGCTCCCCGTCGGATTATCATAATCTGGTATATGTGGAGGATTCTTAGGAAAGACATAATGCTTGTTTACATATACAGGTACGCCATACCCCTCTAATTGCCAATCAGCAGGCACCGAGATATCATCCCAATGAGATTTATCAAATTCTACTTTTTCAAAACCCTTAGGAGCAGTGACCGGACTATCGCTCCATTTAAATTTCCACAAACCATTTAATGATAATAATCTGGACGACTCTGAGTCTTTTATAGATTCATCTCTTGAGGCAAATGGCCGCAAGAAGCTATGATCTTTTTCTTGTCCAATCTTGATTATTGCTGGATTGTTCCAATGTGGTTTTTGGTTAGTCATTAATCTTGATGAGTTGCTACCAGAATATAAATAGTATGATCAGAATCAACCCTAAGACGATCAACGACTGATATCGATAATCTTTATACCACGGGAAGTCCGTTACCCCTTCTGAGATGAGCGATGGATTATAAATATACCCTTCGATGCTCTCCGGTGCCTCGGGCTCTGTATTCACACTTACGATATAAAACACAATAGCTGAAAAAACTACAGCGATACCCACATTGATCGTAAAATGTATGGACCACATATCCAGAAGACCTAAAACGAATAAAAGTATACCGAAGAGCGTTCCTATTAATAGTGTCCAGAATGCACCAGCCCCGTTGCCTCGCTTAAAAAACACGCCCATCAAAAAGATCACTGCAATAGGTGGCACTACTATCGAAAACATCTGCTGCAGATAATCCCATAGGCCGGTAAAATTGGATATCTGAGGTGCCCATAGCGCTGCTAACAAGGCTAATAGCAAGGTTGTATATCGCCCTATATTGGCCACCTTACCATCAACCATATTGGGAAATCGTGGCTTAATGAAATCTACTACGATCAGCGTAGAAGACGAGTTGAGTATCGAGTCCACACTCGACATAATAGCCGAGATCAATCCTGCCAATACTAATCCCATTAATCCGACTGGCAAGAATTCTTTCATAGCCATAGGAAAGACCATATCAGGGTTGTCCAATCCTGGCAATATACTGATAGCCATAACTCCAGGAATCACCATTAGAAACAATGGCGTAATCTTAAGTAGGCTCGCCAAGACTAAGCCCCATCTGGCA
This sequence comes from uncultured Saprospiraceae bacterium, assembly GCA_964545645.1. Classification (GTDB taxonomy): domain Bacteria; phylum Bacteroidota; class Bacteroidia; order Chitinophagales; family Saprospiraceae; genus GYS-P2D. The sequence continues at coordinate 356 of CAZJHC010000340.1, read as the reverse complement.
TGATTGACATCCTTGGCCCCTAACGCACGTTGGATAATGAACTGATTGGTCGAGAAATACCAAAACTGCAAAAATGGAACTCCAACAAGCAAGCCTAACCATGGTAAGGTTGGGTCATCAAGTGGTCTAACAACAGACAGATGGTGCTCAGGTACAGAATTAACCAAGGTAGACCAAGAAAAATCCATGCTCTCAAACAATAGATAACTAATGATCGAACATCCTACAAGTAGTACCACAGCTTGTATGGCGTCCGTATATACTACTGCTTTTAGCCCTCCAAAAGCCGTATAAATACCTGCAAAGGCTGCTAACATAAAAGAGGTCTGCCATATAGCTATATCTCCAAAAAATAC
>CAZJHC010000339.1:0-4094 GCA_964545645.1 uncultured Saprospiraceae bacterium | reverse complement strand
CCAAAAATGTCCACGTTTCTCCGCCGTCGAGCGAGGCGGCTAAATAGTAGTTGCTTTCTTCATGCTTGAGGCCTTCATTCTCATAGAGTTTTTCATATGGGACTATCGCATGTAGTTCTTCACCTGCTTCAATGATTTTTGAACTAATCTTAGTTTCTATCGATGTCAAGCGCAATTGCATTCTATTATACTCCCGTGCATCTCGCATTAAATCTTGCTTGGCGTACTCCAAGCCACCAGCTATATTTATAACATCTGGATGAGTCAACGATATTAGGAGATCAAAATCCTCCTGTTCCAATGCACTTGTGTATACTCTGCTGAAGCTATCTAGGCGAGCTTCATTATCTTGGGCTTGCATCAGATGAGCAATAGAAAAAAATAAAATAACTGTGATGAATGTCCTAATCATGAGAAGACTAATATTGCTGCTATATTAAGACGAACTGATCCTACGAAAGACACCTATTTAGGCGTATCGTCGATCTCTTTCATGCTCTCTTTGATTTCCCCTTGGATGTTGGCTTTAGCACTATTAAACTCTCTTATGCCATTGCCAAGTCCTTTCATAAGTTCAGGCAATTTTTTACCGCCAAACATTAATAGTACGACAAGAGCAACTATTATTAGTTCTGGACCACCTAAGCCGAATATAAAAATCGTATAAATCATAACGATGTGTTCTGTAGTTTCTAAATGCCCATTATATCTGAGCTTCAACAAATTACGCACTTTATGGGGACACCTACAATGTATGGCTAATTACTTTTTTACTTTTGCGCCAAAGTTGAGAAGATGAGTTTATTAATAGTTGGTACAATTGCATTTGATAGTCTTGAGACCCCTCACGGCAATGCCGAACGAGTAATCGGGGGTTCGTGCCAGTATAGTAGTTATGCTGCGAGCTATTTTACAGATGACATCAGATTGGTATCGATCATAGGTGATGACTTCCCTCAGACAGAGTTGGATGACCTAGTGAAGCAAGGTGCTTCATTGGACGGAGTAAAGGTTGTAACTGGAGGAAAGTCGTTTTTTTGGGCAGGTAGATATCTTGATAACATGAATGATAGAGTGACGCTAACTACGGACCTCAATGTTCTTGCTGACTTTGACCCTGTCCTACCCGACAACTATAAAGATTCTGAGTATGTATTACTAGCCAATCTCACACCAGATATTCAGATAAGCGTCATCAACCAATTGACTAAAAAACCTAAACTTGTCGTGCTAGACACGATGAACTTCTGGATAGAAAGTGCTCATGATAAACTGATGGAAGCCATCAAGCTCTGTGATGTACTCACAATTAATGATGAAGAGGCACGCATGATTAGTGGAGAACATTCCTTAGTTAAGGCTGCCTCAAAGATCTTCGATCTGGGCCCAAAATATCTCATCATTAAGAAGGGTGAGCACGGATGTTTACTATTCGATCGGGACAATGTGTTTTTCGCACCAGCGATGCCATTAGAAAAAGTAACTGACCCTACCGGGGCCGGAGATTGTTTTGCAGGTGGCTTTCTTGGCTATATCGCCAAGACGGGGGATACTTCATTTGAAAATCTCAAACGTGCTCTCGTTTATGGCTCAGCCGCGGCTTCCTTCGTAGTCGAAGATTTCAGCAATTACAATGTTAAAAATCTATCAGAGGATCGCTTTCAACAACGGGTAGCAGACTTCGTCAAGCTATCTCAGTACAGCCTATGATTTAGGGATTTTAATGTTGTAAGTATTGTTAATTACTGTGAGGTGACTATCTCGGAGCCACGGATTATATCGCTTGAGTTCTCGGTAGCTGATCCCATAAGTTTGAGCAAAATCTCCCCAGTTTTTTACTGATTCTTCCACGAGGACTTCATAATAATTATCCATGGGTGGGTATTTTTCTGCTGGATCAAGATAAAACCCATATTGCTCTGGAAATGACATGATCTCCTTGAGTGCGATCAATCTAAAGATGTAACGAGAAGTTTCTAGATTCACGTTCATCCTATAATAATCAGTCTCTCTCTGATTAGATTGTTCTTTTTTAAAGTTGGTGGGTCCGACGTTATATGCTGCTGCAGCGTTGGTCCATGTGCCGAACTTTGACTTAAGCCATATCAGATATTTGCAGGCTGCTATAGTGGATCGCTCAACATGATATCGTTCATCAACTTCATCATTTACTTCTAGGCCATATTCCTTTGCCGCCAACTTTCTAAACTGCCAAAAACCCTTAGCACTTGCATAGGAAGCGACGTGCCTCAATCCGCTTTCTGCAACAGCTAGATATTTAAAATCATCTGGTATGCCATGCTCTCGAAGTATCCGCTCTATTAATGGAAAGTATCTGTTAGATAGCTTTAATACCTGTAAGGTACTCGAGTGATAATAGGAATTTACCATGAGCTCTCGATCGAGTCTCTCCTTAGCATCTGCAGTACTTGGCACTATCTCCCCCGCCCAATCAAATTGTCGATTCACATCTGGAGCTCGTACAATCTGAGGTAAGTTGTTAGCCGTATTAATATCCGATAATGGGTCTTCTGTTGCATAAGACATGAATACCAAGAATGAAAAAATCGCAGCGCCCGCCACAGAGTATCCTAACATGATCTTATTCATAATTGCACTTTACAGATTTGGTCAATATAGCGTTTAGATTATTTCAATGAATCAGCGTATCCTCTTATATATTGGCACTGTAGAACAGGGCTCTCCATACATTAAGCTCTTAACATAGGGCTTAAGCAGTGCTGTAATTTTTGCGTAAGCACTAGGAGGTACAGGTTTGTTGCTGCAACCTTTGATCACTACTAGGCCATCCTTATATATAGATAGATCAATATCATCAAGCTTTTGATCATAATAATTAACCAAATATTGATCATGCGCGCCAGTATAGATGGTATGAGCGATTTGACCAGCATAGCTTGACACTAACATGTAAGCCCACACTGGGATGATGGCATCTGTACTACAATGAACACACAATATCTTATCTTGATATTGCTCCCAATCATGCTCCTTAAGGGCTTGCCTAAAATCCTTTTCCTTGAGGATAAGCTCTTGAAACAGATAATCCTTAATATCAAAGTTGACAATTTCTTCTTGAGGATATAGCTCCTCCAAGTTGATCGTCTTAAGTTTACTATTGGCGACTTTATTTACTAATATATCATCCATACTATTCTGATAATGCGGGTTCTGATCCTATGACATTATCAACAGTTTCAAATTCTTTAAGTTTTGGCAGTTCTGTAGTATCCTTTATACCAAAATGGTTAAGAAACTTGACTGTGGTTCCGTACAGCAGCGGCCTCCCCGGTCCTTCATGTCTACCAGTTATCTCGACTAACTCTTTTTCTAAGAGTTTTTGTACTGTATAGTCACAACCCACTCCTCTTATAGCCTCCATCTCAGATTTAGTGATGGGCTGTTTATAGGCTATTATTGCTAAGGTCTCGAGTGCAGCTTTTGAGAGCTTTTTTCTTTCATTTTGTCTCAAGTAGTCTCCAATGATCTTATGATACTGGGGCTTGCTCATAAACATATATCCTCCTGCGATCGGCATTAATTGCATGGCGAAGGCCTCTTGCTGATACTTAGCTGTTATAAGCTCGATATTTTTTTCTAAATCTTCTTTTGATAACTTATACTCAAACGTAACCTTGATTGCATCAGTTATTTCCTTGATGGATAAGGCCTGCTGAGATGCAAATATTAACGCCTCAATATATTGTTCAAGCTGATCTGGATGCTTCATAAGACTTAAAACACAAAATTAGCAGATCAATTGTAAAGAACTCCTATTAGAATATTGAATTAAGCGATCGCCAGAATATTCTTAAACCAACCTATCATACTAGGAGGGGGAATGGCTGTATTTTGACTCTCAAAATCATAAGTGAACTCTCCATTATTTTCAACAAGATTCAACTTAACTAAGAGTTCATTTACTACTAGAGAATACGATTTCGTTTTTTTCACCATAAAGTCAATAATTACAACTTTCTGATTCAGATAGATCATTACATGCCCAGAATCTTCCCCATGATATAATCCCAAAGTCTGTGTACCTTGATGAGGATCATAAAATGTCCATCTCC
>CAZJHC010000338.1:0-4105 GCA_964545645.1 uncultured Saprospiraceae bacterium | reverse complement strand
ATTTATACGTTATGAAAATATGCAATATGTATGACATGCTGATTGATATGGATTTATACATATATTTATTTCTATTAGTTATAAGAAACATTTGAAGTTGCTCAAAACAGAAGAATATCAACGATATAGCCGTCATCTCAATCTCCCAGACTTTACAATAGAAGACCAGTTATTGCTCAAAAGGGCAAAAGTTTTAGTAGTAGGGGCTGGTGGATTAGGGAGTCCTTTATTGCTTTATCTCGCTGCTGCTGGTGTCGGGACATTGGGAATAATAGATGGAGATACTGTGGATGATTCAAACTTGCAACGACAGATACTATATGATACAGGTGACATAGATACACTCAAGGCAACGAGGTCAAAAAGCAAACTCCTTAAACTTAATCCTCACATACATATAAATAGTTATGACTATCGCTTAACTACCAATAACGCCCTATCTATAATATCTGAATATGATATAATCGCTGATGGTACAGACAACTTCCCTACCAGATATCTTGTGAATGACGCCTGTGTTATAAGTCATAAAGTCAATGTATATGCCTCTATCTATAGATATGAAGGTCAGGTAAGTGTATTTAATCACAAGATGCCAGATGGCACCCGCAGTGCCAATTATAGAGACTTGTATCCAATCTCACCGCCACCTGGTATGATCCCTGATTGTGCTACTGGGGGTGTATTGGGTGTATTGGCGGGAATTATAGGCACTATGCAAGCCAATGAAGTCATCAAAATCATCATAAAAAAAGGTAAGCCTTTATACAATCGATTAATTATTTATGATGCGTTAGAACCTTCTTTGGATGTTATCCATTATAAGAACAGGAATGAGACAAATATTTCAAAACTGATAGATTATGAGCACTTCTGTGGCTTGTCTGATATCAATAGTGTAACAAAATCAGAAATGAAAGAAATAACTGCTCAAGAACTTAAGAAGTGGAAGGACGAAGAAAAAGATTTTCAATTAGTAGATGTGCGAGAATCTCACGAATTTGATTTCACTAATATCGGCGGAGAACTGATTCCTCTGGGGAACATTATGTCTTCCCTCGATCAAATAGCTGACAACAAACCTACTGTACTGATGTGTCGTAGTGGCCAACGCAGTGCTGCTGCTCTAGATGCATTGCAAAAAGCAGGATGCGAAGAGCTTTACAACTTAAAGGGTGGCATACTGGCTTGGGCTCGAGATGTTGATCCATCCATTCCTCAGTATTAATTAGACATGTGACTATCGGAGCACTTCTTTGGGGGTCGTCCCTTTAATTTTTCTGAAGGCTCTATTAAACGTAGATTTAGAATTGAATCCTGCTTCCAAGGCTAATGCTAACATAGTATAGTGAGCATAGTCAGGATTTTTAGAGTTTTTGATGAATTCATCGATTCTATATTCATTGACGAAGTCATTAAAGTTTTTATTAAAATTCTGATTGATTGCAGACGAAAGGACTGAAGGATTAGTCTTTAGCTGCTGAGATAAGGAGCGAAGGTTGAGTTGAGGTTCTAAATAAGGTTTGTGCTCGTCCATATGATTTGAGATTGTCTCTCGCCAATGTTCTAAAGAGTCTTGAAATTTGGGTAGAGATAAGGCAGCTGAACTCTGCTCATCACCTTGATATGATATATGATGCGGCTGTAACTGAGCATAACCCCATATACCAACATAGAATATGATCGCCACCATGGCAAGATTCCACCACCAATCTTCATAAAAGTCTAAGCCAAAATAACTATCCACCAACCCCATGCTCTCTTTGAACATAAATCCCACAATCATGAAATAAACAAGATTCCTATACCAATCAAAACTAACAAGCTCTTGATCTGAGTATTGGTTCATAGCCCAATCACGATACGAGCGGTACAAGCCTATTGATTTACCAAAGTAAAATATGTACGAACCCCAGACGAGCAACATCCGAGGGATATTAGTCAAAGAATAAAAACTGCTACTTTGCCATTGCTGTACTGCATTGGGTCCGCACAAAAAGATGCCCAGCTCTATGATGAATGGTATAAACCAAGGAAGCAAATGCAATAGATGAGTCCTCTTTAGTACAAATCCACGATTGAGTTGTGATCTCAGGTAGAAGTATACTGCTGGCCCCAAAAGTAGAGTAGTTCCACGAGGGAAGCCATTCATTTCATTCCATAATATATTGATACCTGCAAAACCAAAAGTATAATCCTGTATCTCCATAGCAAGTAAGAACATGATCGAGCCGAGCAACGTGTCTGAAAGGCGTTCATGTGAACGCCCCCTTATCCAAAACAATATGGCCATCAGCAAAGCCAAAAAATATCCAAATTGAAGTGGTGTCGTATATATTGACATGAGATAAATATGGTTTGAAATATAATTATGACTGTACTATATCCTATTATGAATCAAACAAGGTTAATACCTTGCCATCGTCTTCAGCAGTTATAGTTACTAACTTTTTATTGAGCAATCCTTTCTTTTGCAAGAAAATTTTCGTTCCTATGGGCACCTTTTTCTCACGTACTGCGAGTGGCATCATCGGGAAGCCATAACTAAATCCTCGTCCTGATTCATTTGCTCCTTTTATCACAAAATGTCTACGAGTAAGACTGTTATTTTTCACCTTAACCGTAACATATTTAAGAGAAGGCTTCTTAACCTCATTCTTGGTATATTTTTTAGTTATAGCCTGCGTTCTGATACCGAGTGTTCCTTCATGAATTTGTTCTGCGTCACCAGACATTTTCAATTCTTGAGGTTCATTCACATATTGTAAAACAGCATCGTATTTCAAATTAGCGCCCAATCTAACTATTGGATTAACGATAGCTCTATTGCTGCCATAGACCTTAGCATCTACTACATCTGCTACGAGTTGAGAGGCATCAACGATACCACTGTTACCATAGTAGTTTCGATTAGAAGAGTTGAGCTTTAGTTCTTGTACCCGGCCTATTAAACTTATATCACCATAGAGTATGTCCGTTTCAAACTTATTTACGTCTATACCATCTATGACAACCTCTCCGATATTCGTTTGATGTCCTCGTGTGGTAAGCTTGGTCAGAAATGGCGTCTGCAGATAAATCTTGGGTCTTGACTTCTGTATCCAATAGCCTTCTTTTACTGATATTTCAAGCTTGCTTCCACTCTGTTTTAATTCAATTTTGTTAATCACATTTTTATCGCCCTCAATCGTAGCCATTTGCATAGCGCCTAACTGAACATATACGTCACAATACAGATCTATAGACAGATGAGTAAAGGCATCTATAGAATGTGTACGTGTACTGCTGTTACCATTCCCCTTGATGATCTTATTTTGAGCATCAGTTCGATTAAGGAAGGTAAGAATGATCATTAAAAACAACATTTTTTTCATAATTCTAAATTTTAATTTATCACAATATCAGGTGGATTAAGGGTGTCATCGAGTTAAATGATCATATGACACGTATCAAATGATCATATGACACATCATCGGCTTATGAGTCATCAAGATTTAGTTACCTCACTTTTTTGATTTACAAGTATCATGTCTCAAATCATTATCTGACACGGCTCAAAACATGATTTGAGATGAATGCCTTTGGAAGACTACTCACTTTTGAGGAAAAATCACAATTATGAAAAAATTGATTTATAAAATCATTAAGCCTATTCTACTCCCACATTATGTACAAGATTTGATTCTGACCTTGCCCCGATTATTTTGTGGCTATGTGTTATCCACTGGATTTGGTTCAGACAAATTTGGAATGCCTTGGTCTCCAGATGATAAAAACCTGAAGCTATTTGAGGTGGTCTATTGGTTTCCGTTAGATGTGGCAGAGTATGGGGGCATTTTTGCTATGTTTCCAGTTTTCTTAGCATGGATGGGAGGATTTAGTGAAGCCGTGGGCGGCATTTTCTTAGCATTAGGTCTGCAGTCCAGGGTGGCAGGATTCTTAATTAGCTGCACGATGTTAGTGGCTATTTTTTGTCAAAAAGGAGGATATGGCCTTTGGTCGGTATTGCCGGCTATTAGTTTTCTCTGGGTTGGAGTCTATACGATGATCCTGGGCTCAGGTCGATTTGGCATCGATCATCTTATTTCATCAAAATATTTTAAAT
>CAZJHC010000337.1:0-4127 GCA_964545645.1 uncultured Saprospiraceae bacterium | reverse complement strand
ATATAATAAGCCCCTAATATGCTAAAAATGGAAATGAAAAATTTATTCCATGATCGAGTATCCTCTATTACTAAAACTGCAACTATACCAGCTAATATCTGTAAGAATGTGAACTCGTAATCTAAAACAGATAAAAAGCTCGCTATGAGCACTACTACGATATGTGTGAAAAGAGCTAATCTGTCAGAGAAAAAACTCTTCATAATAATAGGCACTATACAGAACGGAATCATGTAGGTACTTAAGTTATCTGTACCATCTACTGAATAAACAAGAAAACTCATAGTCAGTATGAGTAACATCATAAAACTTATCTTAGACGGACTCTCAAATGTTTCAGGATAGTGAAACAATAGATACAAGACATACACTCCAATAATCAAACATGTAAGGAGCAAGAATCCAACAAATGTAATAGACGCATTAAGACGATCTTCTTTCTGAGCGAGCATCAAAGATGATAGGGACTCATAAGCTTTGGTGTCAACTACATCTCCAGTTGATATGATTGTTTCACCTTTGAGTATTTTCCTTTTGTAAGCGGTTATGGCCTCTAAATAGAAAGTGAGTTCATCCTTAGAATCTTGTTGGTTAAGTTCTGAAGTTATGATATCGTACAAGTCATAATCAGGGACTATAGTTGTCAGCGGGCGCATGCCTGACACAAGAGACTCTATAGTTACATAGTCCTCTGGTCGAATCTCAACGATACTATTACCGGATTTTAGCCTGACTTTATTATAGAGTTTCTTATCGAGGGTAAGATCCTCCGACTTAATTACTTCTTTGCCTTTTATACTTTGCAGATATTCTGACGCTCTTTTATAGTCCTGCACACTAAGCAAGTCTCTATTGCGCTGGAGATGATTAATCCATCTATTGTGATAAGCGCTCTTATCATTAACCCTATAAAAGAGAGGTCTATAATCAATCCTGACAGATTCTTGCTCTGCCTTTATTTCTGAAGCTGACTTCCAAACATAGAAATCTTGTTCAGCTTGAACCGTTTCATGTGCCCATTTTTCACCTTGGTCGAAGACATAATTCAGTCTTTCTTCTTTAGGAAATAAAAGACTAATTAAAAATATTGTGGCTGCGATCAGTACACCGACCAATATGTTCTTTGGCCCATTCTTCATTTTGGTCATACTTCCAATTAGACTCAAGACTGTCTATTTTTATTCCATAAAGTCTCAGCGATATCTTCCTTTTTTGAAATGACTCTTGCCATTATAAAAAAGTAATCCGATAATCTATTGAGATACTGAGTGATCAACTCATGATCCTCAATCTCTCCTTGCAGTGCAACTACTCTCCTCTCCGCCCGACGACATATAGTCCTACATATATGGGCTATCGCCATACTTTTATTGCCACCAGGCAAAATGAAATTAGCCAAGGGGCTAAGGACCTTGTCCCATTCATCTATCCAACCCTCCATAGTCGTAATGTCATTTAAAGATATAGAAGGATATTCTTTCATTTTCAACTGATCCTTAGCGAGCAAGGACCCAATGTTGAATAACAGATTCTGGATGATTAATAGCTGTTCGTTAGCGCTTTCAATCTGAAGCTCTACGATCAATAGTCCTATAAATGAATTCAACTCATCAACTGTCCCATATGCTTCTATGAGTAGCTCGTCTTTAGATACTCGTCTGCCGCTAGCTAATGATGTCGTACCTGTATCTCCTGTCTTAGTATAAATCTTCACTGGACGATTACGATAATTGTAGCGTGCAAGTTAAAGATAACTGCGATAGTAATAAAGAGTCCTACTTGATATTATACTTATGTGACGGATCACTAGCTTTTATGACATGCTCATTTATGAGATCACTCTCGACGATTCCATCTCTTAATCTTATAATCCTAGAGGCATGTTCTGCTATGTCTGGCTCATGAGTCACGAGGATGATCGTATTGCCTAGTTCATGGATACGCTCAAAAATACTCATAATCTCTATGGACGTCTTAGTATCTAAGTTGCCTGTTGGTTCATCAGCTAAGATGATGGCAGGATTGTTAACGATCGCTCTAGCTATAGCTACTCTTTGTCTTTGAGCGCCTGATAGCTCATTGGGTTTGTGATCCATACGGTCTCCGAGACCTACTTTTACCAAAGCTTGTTCTGCCATCTCATCTCGTTCTTTTCTGCTCTTACCATTATAGATCAGTGGTAAAGCGACGTTTTCAAGCGATGTCATCCGAGGCAATAGGTTAAAGGTCTGGAAGACAAAACCTATCTCTATATTCCTAATTTCTGCCAGTTCATCGTCATCCATATTGCTGACATCCTCGCCATTGAGTACATAACTACCTGTTGATGGTGTGTCAAGGCAGCCCAGCAAGTTCATTAAGGTAGATTTACCTGACCCTGACGGTCCCATCAAGGCTACATATTCATTTTTATCTATTGAAATACTGATACTCTTTAGAGCTCTTACTTCCTCACTACCCATGATATAGGTCTTGGCAAGATCATTAGTTTGTATTACTGAGCTCATCTATTTGGGTTTCAAGAATTTAGGAACAGCAATAAAGCCATCTTTTGTATTTTTTGTATTGACAAGAGCATCATCATTGCTCAGCTCATTATTCACAACATCTTCTCTCATCCTATTGATAATGTCCTCATTAATATGCCTTAACGGTTCGATGTCGGTGGTGTCGACTTCTTGTAAAGTGTCAAACATAGCAACAATTGAATTCAAATCTTCTTTGATTTTACTTTTCTCATTATCAGCTAACTTTAATCGAGATAACCGTTCGAGTTTTGAAATTAAGCTGTCGTCTATCTTTGTCATAGTTGTTTAGATGAAATGGCCAAACTTATAGTCCAATGTGCTATACTGGCTGTTATACATCTCAAAATTAATTAAGTTTACAAGTATTAACGGCCGACTGATCAGTTGGATGTTGAAATACCATGAACAGAAGACATTGAAGAAGTTAAAACATATAGCTGTAACGGGTAATATAGGTGCTGGTAAGACCACCCTAAGCGAAAAACTATCCAAACATTATAGTTGGGATGCACAGTTTGAGGATGCAGATGAAAATCCATATTTGAATGACTTTTATCACGACATGAGACGATGGTCATTCAATCTTCAGGTATATTTTCTTAATTCTCGATATGGCCAACTCATACAGATACATAATGGAGATAAGACGGTAGTCCAAGATCGAACCATTTATGAGGATGCCTATATTTTTGCTCCCAATCTATATGAGATGGGCTTGATGGAGCAAAGAGATTTTAATAATTATTTTTCTTTGTTTAAGCTGATGCAAAGTCAAATGTCCCCGCCTGATCTGATTATATATTTGCAAGCGAGCATTCCTACACTTGTATCTCGTATCCAAGAGAGAGGCAGGGATTATGAAGGTAGCATGAGCCTTGATTACTTGAGAAATCTCAACAATCGATATGAGAATTGGATTAAAAATTATAATGATGGTAATAAGTTGATCATCAATATTGACAATATGGATCTTAAGAATAATCCAGAAGACTACGCCAAAGCTTTAGAACTTATAGATGCCAAGCTATATGGCTTGTTTGAATAAAACTTACTCTGAGTATTAGGGTTATTGATATTATGATCGAGTATTTGACATCTATATGTGAGCAATATAAAGCACAACTAATAGCCGTGTCTAAAACCAAACCGGTTCAACAAATCATGGAGATTTATAATCTTGGACTTCGTGATTTTGGAGAAAATCGAGTGCAAGAACTGGTTGATAAGTACGAATCTCTGCCAAAAGATATTAAGTGGCACTTCATTGGGCATCTTCAAAAGAATAAGGTAAAATATATAGCTCCTTTTGTCTATTTAATTCATTCTGTAGACTCACCATCATTGTTTAACACTATAAATAAAGAAGCCTCTAAGAATGATAGAACTATCGATGTGTTGCTCCAGATTAAAATTGCCGAAGAGGACTCCAAGTTTGGTCTTGCATACTCTGAAGCCTATCAATTGCTGGAAGATTATCATAAAGGAATCTATCCAAATGTTAGAGTCAAAGGTTTTATGGGTATGGCGAGCTTTACTGATGATACCCAACAAGTAAGAGATGAATTCAATTCTCTTTATAAAAATGCAGCCTTGTTGAAG
>CAZJHC010000336.1:0-4182 GCA_964545645.1 uncultured Saprospiraceae bacterium | reverse complement strand
ATATCACATATAAGAAAGATTATGTTTACACCTAATTTGTATAGTGGTTTACCCCTAAAAAGTCGTAATTAAGACTAATAAAGTGTCAAATAGCTTAAAATAGGGGTTGGAATTTTGGCTTCCAGATTCGATTATAAGTGATCCCTACTTTCATCAACATGTTCAATCCTGGTTGGCGATTGACCTCTAATTTACCTTTATATAAGTATAAGTCAGCCCCGACAGACAAGGATATTTCTCCATACAGTGGTATTAATAGTTCATGGATCATATTATACTTCAATGACAGCTCTCTCTCAGTATCATTGGCCGTAGGTAGGTAGTAATTTAAATTATTAGTCAATGAATAAATGACATGCCAACTCTTTTCCAGGGGAATTCTTGTCGTGCTTCTGCCTTGTACTCCGTACTGATAGTGCCCACTTGCAAAATCATTCTCGCCAGTTAAACCCATTTCAAGGATAGGCCAACGCATGCTAAACTGGCGACTGAGTCCTACTATAGTTCTTAGAATACGTTGTCGTGGATTTGTCATCCCTGACTCTGTATTGATGGTAGCACTAAATTCAGTATCGTATTCCATTCGAACCATAGGGTGCAGCTTTTTTCGATTGACCCCTTTGTATCTATACGTTAGATTGACATTAAGATCGTCCATCGTCTCTGTTGTCTGCGAGATACCATTGATGTTGGTTGCATTTTGTTGGGCAAATGCTGCACGAGTACCAAGTTCTAAGGAGAACTTCCTTTTATCATATCCAATGATAACAGTTCCATCCAAACCTATAATGAATGAATCATCAGCACGCACTCTACTCTCTGGTACTGCTGCATATCCTTCGCCTTTAAAATTTTGATTATAGGAAGTCCACAGTGTAGGGCGGACAAAATTCAGACTAAATAGTTTTTCATAACGCTCACTAGGGAGCAACAAATCCGCAATTTTTTGTTGATGTTTTTTGCCGCTTGTTGATTTTCGCAAACGCTGCAACTCATGAATTGTAAAATCTCTTAAGGATAATTCTTGACCTGATTTATCAGCTTTATACTTCTTGTTATTTTTTATAGAAAACTGTTCTTTTTTTCTAATGACTCTGACAAAGTGCTCTTTCAGATTGCCATCAACAATAGCATTGGTTGTGGCTACTCTATAAAAAACATCTTCTCTTAGGAATCTACCCATAACAAAGAAGAATGTCCTCAAAGGAGTCTTAAATGAACTTATACCGCTAGTAATCAATTCATTAGACCGATCACTCTCCATGAGTCTCCTTAAATCTCGACCTTTTATATCCATAACGACCACATCATCCTGCATCCATAACCAAGAACGTACTTCTCGCTCATGGAGCTTACCAATCAGAGGTAAGAAACTTGGAACGGGTCTTATAATACTCACTTCCGCAGGTGCGCCATTACGCAACACATTGGCTAAGAATTGTTCCCACAGGGGCTTTGATATTCTACCTTGTCGAGTTACATCATCATACTCCTGCAGTTGAGGTTTACGATCTATTAAATCTATAAATGCAGGAAAAAGTGACTTACCTCTCTTGGCGGTATCTACCTGTATGTTTTCGGTCAAGGATTGTACGAGATCAACCTGCTGTGCCCCCCGATCACTGATATCATGATGCCATTCTTCTATGCGCTGGAGTCTAAGTCTCTCTGGACTGTTGTGATCCACATAAGTGAACTTTAGTTGGCCTATATGCACACCATAATCCCTGCCATGAGCTATGTGTATAGGCAGATTATATCCACCGAGTTCTTGCTCTGGAACTTCAGTTTGTTTCTTAAACGTGTAGATTCCGTCTTCATTCTTAAATTCTGCTGCTAAGACTGTGATCCCGTGGACATGATTCGTCAATCGGGCATTATCGGATGGCCCCATATTAGAAAAGGCTACAACTGTTTGAACACCCATAGATTTTAAAGAGTCCACCATCTTTTGCCCTTGATCGATGATATCCATAAACTCGTAATGACTCTTATACTTATTAGGCAAATTATGCTCTAAGCTTGGATCAACAAACCCCAATAAACCTATCTGAGCACCATCAATGTCGATGATATCAAAACGCTTGATTATACTGTCATTTTTTACAATTAGATTGGTTGAGAGCCAGGCAGTATTATGGAATTCTCTTATAAGTTGTTCGAGAACTGGCTGTGAATGAGATAATTCGGACTCATACGGTACGATATAATCATACCCCAAGACTTCTAGTCCTGAGAGGTCCAAATGAGAACGATCTAAGCTCTTGACACCAAAGTCTCCGTTGCGATGTCCCATATCTACCTTGACAACCTTAGGTTCTTGTTGTTCTAAGGAGTCCAAGAGCATAGCTCTCACTCCAAACTCTCCACGATTATAAGGTAGCTCATAAGCTCGAGAGTGCTTCTGTAAGTCAATTCGATTGATTTCTCCTATTCTCCATTCTTTAAGATCTGAAGGGATTCTGACTCCCTTTCTTTTTACTATGATGCATCCTTTATCTTCTTCAATGACATGACGATACACATCCACCTCTATTTTTTCTGACTCTGGATATAGGGCATTGGACAATTTGTGTTCTTCAAATAGATTTATCAAGTCTATTGAATCTCTTTCAACATCATTAAGTAATAAAACGTTATGAGTGGCTATGGCTGGCAGAGATGGTAAGTATTCCCAAGAGCTGGTGTCAGCCAATATCAGTTCGAGTTCGTGCCCCTCTGGCTCATCCGATGGCATGAATACTGTAACTCCATGGGCTCTCCAACATGCATGACTCACAAGTTTAAATGGAATATCTCTGTCAATGGCAAGGTCAGTGATCAGTTCGTGCTCTTTTTGATATCTCGTACTGCCCAATACTCCGAGACTCTTGCCTGTATATAAAAATGATAAAGATTTAGCGTGTTTCTTTTGTTTAGGTTGTACGACAATGTGTTCATCTTCTGTCCTTGAACTTTCATTTATACCCTCTTCGATTATTGCTATTGGTACAGTCGACTCTTCATTGATCATCATCGACTTATTGTTAATTTCTGATCCTACATTAGCATCAATGTCATCTATAAGAGTAAGATCAGGCTCTTTATTAATATCAGGTATATTCTCCCTAATAAACGCATCCCTAAATCCCGTTCTTATTAATGAGTTTAATACTAACTGGGCCTCCATCTCACTCCAGAGTGGACCGATACTATATCGCCATACATTTTCTGGTTTATAAAATGTGATCTGCATAGGTCCAAACTCTTCAAGTTCAGAATAAGAATCTATAGAGTCGCTTAGGGCTATAAATTGTACATTATAAGATGAATGGTTGTCTAAAGTTTGAGAATAGGAAATTAGTGGCAAACAGAAAATCGAAAGCATCATCACTAAGCAATTAGGTAATCGACTTTGTTCTAAGCGATCAGATGATTCTGCCAAAACTAAATACATATGAATGGTTGATCTGCGTCAAGATAATCAAAAAACATGCCCAACCATCAATCATATGGCACTTCCTGATAACATGAGTCATTTAATCTGGAGCCTTAAATTTGCTAATTCTTTAGTTTGATGAATAAAAAAATTAAAAAAGTAACGCCAAACAGGATATGCAAAAAATATTTTTTGAGCCAAGTAAGGTTCTGTAAGACTTGGTCTGCGGCAAAGTAACCGAGCACCCCATACCCTACTGTCCATGTGAATGAGGCCAAAGCACAAATGATGGTGAATCTAAATACTGATATCTTAGACAACCCCAATGCCAATACTGTGGCGGTGGACAGTCCATAAACGAATCGATGAAAAGCCAAGAAAATCGGAGATCTATTAGCAATCCAATCTGTGGCTTTAGATATTTTTTGAAGTGTCTCAGGCTTACGACTTAAGATACGCTCGCCACTCCGCCGACTGACCAAGAATATGGTCATATCCCTCGACATCGCACCCAAAAAAGCTGCTAACATCACCCAAGGCATCTTTAGGTGACCTAAAGATGCTGCCACCACAGATGATAGATAAGCAAATTCGCCCTCCAATGTTGTAGCCACATATATGGCCAGATATCCCCAATCTGCTAAGAATGTCTCCATGTGAATCTATTTCTTCTGATGTCTGACATCATTCTCCAGAATAAAGGTGAATGTCTCTTGAGTATAATGCGCTAAAAATAAGCCAGTATTATGATGGTCATATTGTTC
>CAZJHC010000335.1:0-4216 GCA_964545645.1 uncultured Saprospiraceae bacterium | reverse complement strand
AAGCTAATGCCAAAACTCTCAAAGACGGCTGGCTACACTCTGGAGATGTTGCCATTAAGGACGAGGACGGATTCTATTTTATAGTAGATCGGACTAAAGACATGATCATCCGTGGAGGACTCAATGTATACCCTCGAGAAGTAGAAGAAGTAATGATTAAGCATGATGCAGTATCCTTGGTCGCTGTGATCGGTATTCCTGATGATAAAATGGGTGAAGAAATAAAAGCTTATGTAGTCAAAGAAGAAGGAGCTCAGATATCAGAAGATGAACTTATGGCATACACTAAATCTAAGCTCGCTGCTTATAAATACCCAAGAGTAGTAGAATTTCTCGATGCACTTCCCATGAGTGCAACCGGCAAGATATTGAAGAAAGAATTACGCAAATTGTAAAAAGTCAATCTGCATGCTGTTCAGATAAGCTCATTAGTTACTTGTCGTCCAGTATAGCATCCAACATCTCAACAAGTTCGTCTCTTGTATAAGAGAACGGTTGTCCTTCATTGAGTTGGACCAACTCTTTAATCATCTGATTGATTGTTATCTGAGCCTCATACTCATTAGGAACTACCATATATCGACGCTTAGGTGTATCACTGGTTAAAAAGTGAAGCGCAGCCTGTGCAACATCATCGGGCTCTTTATAATTGGATCGATCAAGAGGCCCTTGAAAACGATCCAATATAGAACCATACCTTGAGTTCTCTCCGGTATATCCTGCCTCTTTCAATCTTGTAACCATCGAAGCCATTATTTGGGATTTGTAGTTGCCTGGCTCGACAGCTGCTACTGCTACATCAAATCGCTCCATCTCCGCTGCAAGAGCATCTGTAAATGCCTCTACACCATGCTTACTCATACTATAGGCTCCCATAAGTTGCCCCGAAAGAATACCAGAGATAGAACTGACCGTCATCACTCGTCCTTTATTGTCAATCAACAAGCTTGCAAATGCTTTAGTCATGCGGTAAGGGCCAAACAAATTTACATCTAACTGAAAGTCCATATCTTCTTCGGATAACTCTATCAGTGGTCCTAATACTGCAACACCAGCATTATTGATGAGGCCATATAGCCCTCTTCCTTCTTCTTGGATAAATGCTACTGCAGCATCTATTTCGCTTTGGACAGTCACATCTAATTGGATGGCTTTAACATTATCCATAGCATTGAGACGTGCATAATCCTCAGGTGTTCGGACACCTGCATATACGAAGAAACCATTGGCAGATAATACTTCCGTCATGCGCAGGCCTATTCCTGAACTAGTCCCAGTAATCAATATGGCCCGTTCATCCGTTTCAGATTGTGCCGTGGCAGATGAAAACGCATAGAAACCAAGGATACATATAAAGAGTCGAATCAAAATTTTCGTGTTTAATGGGTTGGATAATAGTTGATTCATTGGGGGAGACATTTTTAATTGATACATGATAATTTATATGATTATCAAGGTAATATACAGAGATAATAAATTATCAAGATCATGTGCTTAGTACTTAGGGGTACAAGCTATTCAGTTTAGCAAGCAGACCAAGGTGGAAGTAAAGGAACAAATGCTTAGTGTCTCATCGCTTCAACCGGGTCCATTTTACTAGCTTGGAGAGCGGGTATGGTGCCAGCAATCACTCCCACGAATACAGATACTGTAACTCCTATGATAATGTTGTTGACGGATAAAAACATCTCAAACGGAATCAACATCGATATGAGTTTCATTAATCCAAAGACCATGGCCAATCCCATCAAGCCACCCATAGCACATAAGAATATAGACTCCATCAGGAATTCTAACATGATGAACAAACGTTTTGCTCCGAGGGCTTTTTTAACGCCGATAATATTGGTTCTCTCTTTGACTGAAACAAACATGATATTGGCCACACTTATCATACCAACGATCAGTGCGAATATGCCGATCGTAAATCCTGAAATATTCAATGCAGAGAAAAATCCAGATAAGACTTCCTCAAACATACTTACCTCATTGAGAGCAAAATTTTCCTCTTCAGTAGGACGTAATCGCCTAATACTGCGAATAATCCCGGTAAGTTCGTCTTTTAGTTCGCCCAAACTAACTCCATCTTGGGCCTTAACCAATAGGAGCTTCTGATAATTAAATCCTCGAGTGAAATCATTGAAATTATAAAACTTGCGAGTTGTGTTGAGCCCGGTCCATATGACATCATCAAAAGTGATAAAGTTGAAAGGACTTTCACCTTCTTCTTTGATCACTCCAATTACTTTAAATTTTTGACCAAGCAACTTAATCTCTTTGCCGATGGCCTCTGTCTCTCCGAACAACTCTTTCTTAGCAACTTGACCGATGACTACCACATTGGAGGCATTTCTATATTCCAGTTCAGAGAAGTAACGTCCTTCTGCTATTTCAACATCTTGTAGTCGTTGATACTCATATGTCGTCCCCATAAATGTTGTCCCCTCTATACTACTCGATCCATGCTTGACCGTACCACTTCCAACAAAAAAGGCATAGGCTGCTCCGTCAGCGAGCTTAGATCTCTTAGTAATGTCTCATAGTCTCTCAATCCAGGCTCTGGCCGACGTACATACTTCCAATAGTTGCGACCTGGATCTTCTGTCCAAGGTTCTCTATCAACATAAATAATATCTGACCCAAGCTCTGAGAATCCATCCATGATACTATGCTCCAATGAATCCACCGCAGAGAGCACTGCTATGATGCAAAAGATGCCTATAGTTATCCCGAGTAGTGACAAAAAAGTGCGCAGCTTATTACTCAGCAACTGAGACCCAGCCATTATAACACTCTCTATGATAATCTTGATCAGTATCATTCAATCAAAACTACAATTTATCATCAAGTGGCAAGGCAGATATAAATGATTTTAGATAAATGAAACCATTATGAGGATAGAGACATTGATTAATATGTATTAAGCTATTAGAATATTGGTTTAAATAAAATTTGTCCAATCAATCTGAAAGACTTAGAATTTATATTTTTGCGCAAATTTTATCAGGTACATCAATAATAGATGTGTCATGGTACTGTATAACAAATGAACATAAATGAAAGCTAAATTATCACAGTTCGATTTTGACCTCCCAGAAGAATTAATTGCTGAGTATCCATCTAAAGAAAGAGATGAATCAAGATTAATGGTCGTCGATCGAGCCACTGGCAAGATAGAACACAAGATCTTTAAAGATGTTATTGACTATTTTGATGATGGAGACACCTTTATATTTAACAATACTAAGGTCTTTCCTGCCAGATTATTTGGTATCAAAGAAAAGACAGAAGCCAATATTGAAGTTTTTCTTTTAAGAGAACTAAACCCTGAGAGTAAACTTTGGGATGTTTTAGTAGATCCTGCAAGAAAAATCAGAGTCGGCAACAAACTTTTCTTTAAGAATAGTGCTGGCGAAGACAAACTCGTAGCAGAGGTGGTTGATAACACGACCAGTAGAGGTAGAACCATTCGGTTTTATTTTGAGGGTACGTCAGAGGAGTTTCAGGCTATCTTGGATGAGTTAGGCCAGATGCCTTTGCCTAAATATATCAAGAGAGAAGCAGAGCCAATCGATATAGAACGATATCAGACGATATATGCTAAGGAGACTGGGGCTGTAGCGGCACCTACAGCAGGCCTTCACTTCAGTCGTGAACTGATGAAGAAGCTAGAGATTAAAGGCATCTATTTCGCCGAGTTAACGCTACTCATAGAGCTGGGAACATTTAGAAGTATCGATGTAGAGGATCTTTCTAAGCACAAGATGGATGCAGAATATTTTAAGATTGTCAAGGAAGCTACAGAAGTAGTTAATCGAGCTAAGGCACGAAACAAAAAAATATGCGCTGTAGGTACTACCGCTATGAGATCGATTGAATCTGCTGTCAGTGCTACAGGCAATCTCAAAGTCGCAGAGGGTTGGACGAATAAATTTATTTTTCCACCACACGAGTTTAGTATAGCGGATCATATGATCACTAATTTGCATTTGCCCAAGTCTTCTTTAATTATAATGATTGCTGCCTTTGCTGGTATAGATTTGGTCATGGAAGCTTATGAAGAGGCGGTCAAAGAGAAGTATAGATTTTTTAGCTACGGCGATGCCATGTTGATATTATAATCAAGACAATTTAAGAAGCACTTGACTAAGACATTTTTTCTTTTACTTTTGTCGCAAATTTGGGTATCTCTGGAACTCTTTCCATTATCCAAAGC
>CAZJHC010000334.1:0-4230 GCA_964545645.1 uncultured Saprospiraceae bacterium | reverse complement strand
ATCATAGATCGGTATCCTCCCGCACAGTGCATGAGGATATCTTGATTCTTAGGAACTCGTGCCAGCTCATTGACAAGGTGAGATAAAGGAATGTTTTCTGCCACGGGGAGATGCTCTGCTTCGTACTCGGACTGTTTTCTGACATCTATCACTGGCAAGGTAGTGTCAGCCAAGGTGGATGCCATTACATTAGTCACATGATCGAGCTCGTAGCCCATCTCATCCCAACTGTGTACACCTCCTTCTAAGTATCCAAGGATATGATCAAAACCGACCCGAGATAATCTCGTGATAGCTTCTTCTAAGCGATCCTCATCACAGACCAACATCAAAGGCTGCTGGACATCCTTAATCAGCTCCCCTACCCAAGGAGCAAAGCTACCATCCAGGCCTATAAAGATAGATCTCGGCACATGGCCTTGGGCAAAATCATCGTGATGGCGCACATCCAGTATAATCGCATCTGCTTCATTAGCGATAAGCTCAAATTCTTTTGGGCTGTAGGCGTTCAATCCTTTTTTTATCACTTCTTTGATATCTGTGTATCCCTCCTTATTCATTCTCACATTGAGCGGAAAATAATCTGGTGGTGGTAGCAAGCCCTCAGTTACTTCGCTGATAAATTCTTCTTTGGTCATGTTAGCCCGCAGTGCATAATTCATTTTCTTTTGATTGCCCAGGGTGTCTACCGTCTCTTTCATCATATTCTTGCCGCAGGCCGAACCGGCTCCATGTGCTGGATAGACTATGACATCATCAGGGAGGACCATTATCTTACTTCTAAGGCTATCATAGAGCATGCCGGCTAAATCTTGAGAAGTCATATCTGATCCCTTTTGCGCCAAATCTGGACGCCCCACATCACCTAAGAACAAGGTATCTCCAGAAAATATGGCATATGGAGCTCCCTCCTTATCTAACAATAGATATGTGGTACTCTCCAAGGTATGGCCTGGAGTATGGAGGACCTTGATAGTCACTTCTCCCAAAGAGAACTCTTGATCGTCGGTGGCGATGATAGATTCAAAGGCTGTAGTCGCACTGGGACCATAGATTATAGGTGCACCAGTCACCTGCGACAAGGTCACATGACCACTGACAAAATCCGCATGAAAGTGCGTCTCAAATATATACTTGATCGTAGCGTCGGCGGCTGACGCTTTATCTATATATGGTTGTACTTCACGCAGAGGATCAATGATTGCTACCTCTCCATTACTCTCGATGTAATAGGCCCCTTGGGCTAGGCAACCCGTATATATTTGCTCAACAATCATAAAAATTGATATTATTCTTCAATTAACAAATAATTAGTCACTCAGTTCTTAATACTCCTCAATGAGGTAACTTATTCTTTAAAAGTCCATAACATAAAGTACCTATCATAGCGCCAAATATCACCAAGAGGATACTCCAATAGCCGTAACCTAACAGGATAAACATCGGTCCAGGACAAGCTCCAATCAAGGCCCACCCTAATCCAAAAAAGACCCCGCCAACAAGATACCTGGTCACACTCATATCTTTATTCTTCAAGTTGATAGCTTCCCCATATAGGTCAGTCATCCCGCTACGTTTGATCCATTGTATCAACAGGACGCCTATGATTACGGCAGATCCAATAACTCCATACATATGAAATGAATCAAAATGAAACATCTCAAATATGCGATACCACGATATGATCTCCGCCTTGGCCAAAGTGACCCCAAATAGCACCCCAACTGATAGATATTTAATAAACTTCATCATAGATTAATTAGCAAAAATTAAAGGAAATAGAATATGCACCATCGTTAGTCCGCCGATAAAAAATCCGACCACAGATATAAAGCTGGGTAACTGAAGATTACTCAATCCTGTAATAGCATGTCCACTCGTACATCCCCCTGCATATCGAGCGCCAAAACCAACTAAAAATCCCCCTATCAACAATATAGCCCATACCTGAGGAGAACTCAAGGCTTCGATGGAAAACAGTGTATCTGGCAAATAATTGGTCGTCGGTCTATCGATTCCTAAATTATCTAACTTTTCTAAGGTTGCAGGAGCTAACGCCATAGGGTCAGAAGAAGATAAATACTGCGACGTTAGGAACCCTCCTATGATAGCTCCGAAGGCAAAAACCAAATTCCATTGTTGAGATCTCCAATCAAGTATAAAAAAATCAGACAACCTGCCAGCACCACCGATGGAACATATCGTTCTTAGATTACTTGACATCCCAAAGGTCTTGCCAAAATATAGGAGCATAAACAATACAAAAGATATCAAGGGTCCTGCTACATACCAGGGCCACGGATTGTGAATAAAGTGCATAGAAATTCGATTACTTATAGATACGCAATGACGATACTACCGCAAAGATGCTAAAAGCATGAGGATTCTTGAAGCAAAGCTATGGTCTGCTTTTTTTGAATCAACTTCTTATCTCCTTCAATCGACAGTATTATAAACTAATGTTGATCTCTTTTACTACCTTATGCGCTCATTAGAATGTATAGGACAATGAATCATGAAAACAAGCGAAGATCATTTATTAAGGGGACTGCTGCTCTGGCAGCGACAAGCTTACTTCTCCCTGGATGTAAAGGAGATCCAGCTAAGGCTATAGTAGAGGAGGTAGTGGCGCCACCAAGTTTAGACAAATTTGGGATTCAATTATATACGCTGCGGGATGACATCCCCAAAGATCCAAAGTCAGTAATTACTAAGTTATCGACCTTTGGGTATAATCAAATCGAAGGCTACGAAGGAGACCAAGGGATCTTCTGGAATATGAAACCAAAAGAGTTTAAAGGCTTCATCAATGATCTTGGTATTGAGATGGTCTCCAGCCATTGTGATATACATGAAGGTTTTGAGCGAAAGGCTGCTGAAGCCGCTGAGGCAGGGCTCTCCTATCTTATTTGTCCATTCATAGGCCCTCAAAAATCTGTTGATGCTTGGAAAGAGGTGACAGATAAATTTAATGCCTGTGGAAAGATATGTAAGCAAAACGGAATCAGATTCGCTTATCACAATCATGAGTACTCTTTTGTACCATTCTCGGGGATGATACCACAAGATTTCATGATGGAAAATACTGATCCAGATTTTGTAGATCATGAGATGGACATCTATTGGGTAATTACCGGAGGTGCCGACCCGATAGCATACCTTGATAAGTATCCAAACAGATTTAGACTCTGCCATGTAAAAGATCGTATGAAAAATGCAGGAGATGAAAAACAGGCCTCTTGTAACCTCGGCACAGGAATCATAGATTTCCCTACGATACTGAGCAAGGCCAAAGATAGAGGCATGCAATACTTTATCATGGAGCAAGAAAGATACGACGAGACAACACCGATAGAAAGTGCGCAAATCGGGGCCAACTATCTTAAAGAACTACGCTTCACGTAGGCGTTTTATTAAATCGATATTGAATTTTGAATTAAATGATATCTATGATCCATAGATATCATTTTTTATTTTTGACCATATATCTTATGACTAACGAAGACTTCAGGTTATATGCGCATCAGATGGTAGATTGGATGGCCGATTACCTACAGCACATAGAGTCCTATCCAGTCAAGTCGTCAGTACTACCCAGACAGATTTTCGATCAGCTCCCGGATAGGATGCCAGATGACGGAGAGCTTATGGCGGATATATTTAAAGATTTCGAACAAATAATCATGCCAGGGATCACCCATTGGCAACATCCTAATTTCTATGCCTACTTTCAAGCTAACAACAGTCCACCATCCATTTTAGCGGAGATGCTGACGGCAACATTGGGCATACAAGGCATGAAATGGGAAACTTCTCCAGCATCTACTGAGCTCGAGGAGAAAGTTATGGACTGGCTTATCGAGGCTATCAACTTGCCACAGGGATGGACAGGAGTCATCCAAGACTCTGCATCGTCTGCGACTCTATGCGCCCTACTCACCGCCAGAGAGACTCAATCGAGATATACCACCAATCAATCAGGATTATATCAATCCCAGGTCTGTCGAGTATACTGTTCATCAGAAACGCACTCATCAATAGAAAAAGGAGCAAAAATTGCTGGATTTGGCAAGGAGCATGTTATCAAGATTCCGACAGGTCAGCGCCAACAGATGGACGTAGCACTGCTCCGAGATCACATAGAGCAGGATATATCTCAAGGCTATCAGCCCTTATGTATAGTAGCTGCCCTTGGCACCACTGGCACCCTGGCTATGGACGATATAGAAG
>CAZJHC010000333.1:0-4263 GCA_964545645.1 uncultured Saprospiraceae bacterium | reverse complement strand
ACCTAGCGCTGCGGAGATTTCGCAGGCTTGCAGGCAGATTATCTCCGATATGCTTGGTGAAATGCCGTGTGCCCCAGTGGCTCATTCATCAAAACAGCTCAATGTCGTTACTGCAAGAGGATTAGGCTTGTCTGCTAGGTCGAACAAATTATCGCTTGGCTTAGGTCTATTGATGTCAGCAATAGGTCATAGTTTCAAACGATCATGGTTAGACTTGTTCATGGAGAGAAACATATTTGGTACTTCTGATCATCCCCCGTTTGATGTTACCATAGATGATCTTACCACGAGGTTTCATAATTTGGATTGTGATAAACTACTTGATGTTCTGAGTGCCAGCGGTTCTATTCCTTTTGTGATGGATCCGGTACACAATATTTTAGGTCAAAACGGTACATTTTGGGATGGTGGGATCTGTGATTATCATATGAGTCTGCCATATCTATCAGAGAGAAATAAGATAGTATTGTTGCCACACTTTAGTCCATATGTTTTGGCTGGTTGGTTTGATAAACATTTACCATATACCAGACATGCCATAGCGACTCACATGTCTGATGTTTTATTGATACATCCTTCAGAATCATTTATTAATTCACTACCTCGCCAGCAGATATCTACCATGCAAGACTTCGATGACTTTGGTCTTGATCAAAAAGCCCGCATTAAGTACTGGGATGAGATCTCTCGGAGGAGCTTGGAACTGGGCGAAGAGCTCAAATTATTGATAACTGAAGATCGACTACGTGATATAATCATGCCTTATTAAATAAAAAATGCCCGGCACAAAAAGTGGCGGGCAGTCGTCATCATGAAAAAGGTATAAAATCTTAAAATCGATTTTATTGTACTGCAAGTAAACCATATTTGGGAATATGGACAAAAAATATTATTGTTTTTTATTAGAAATATGCAAATTAAATTAGCCTCGGCGATATAAGGCCTTATTATCTATCACGCATCATCAGTTCTGCAAAATAATGTAGTTTGTAAAGATCGAGGTAAATTAATTTGGTCTTTTCAGAGGTTAACCTCTCATAGATTTGGCTTTCTGTTCTTTTTAACAACATTATAGTAGCTCCCAATAAGCCATATTTTTCTAGCTTGTTATAAGTACGAATTAATTTAGATGTTTGAATTTTTTGATCAGAATGGAGTCTTTTCAAATTTTGTAATGAAGATCGAATGTCAGATAAAAATTGCTCCGTTTTTTTTAAAGTGCCATGAGTTATCGGGTTGTTAATATGTCTAATAGAAGTTATACTGTTCAAACGCTGGGCCCACTCTATATCTTCATAACCGTAGCCTTCAATGCTTATGTCAAACTGTTCTTTATCAAAATACCTCTTTGGAACTAGTACATTATTGGTATGAAGGAATTCTATAGGTCTTCTATTCCTTAGTTTTGCTGCTGGTGACTCTCTATGGGTGCCATATAACCAATGCAATAGTTTGCTCGTAGCTTTAGGTCTTTTGTTTGAGTACCTTCTACCACCATAATAAACTAAGTCTCTGTTGGAGAGAATCGCTTCGATATAGCGTTTGATATATTTTTTTGATGATATTTTCGAATCGCTGTCTATAAATAGAAGGTGATCAAAACGTGCTAAACTCGCAAGTTTGTTTCTGATTTTAGCTCGACCATATTTTTCTGATAGTTCTACATAATTCACGCCTAATAGAGCATTGATTTCTCTATTTTCAAGGAGGTACTTATGATTGGATTGATCATCCAGACATATTATTTCAAATGCTCGCTTAGTGCCGACGCACTGATCCACTAAGGACTGGACTAGCTTAACTATAGATGTATTGTAAATAGGAATGAGAATGGAGATCATCCTTAACTAACTTTTCCTCTAAGTCCGAGCTCTATTGCTCTGAGGTTATTGATCGCTCCATTATCGATTTCAAATTTTAATAATGTCCTAAACTTATGAAATCCCGAGATGCCACAAGCTCCAGGATTCATATGTAGCAAGTCATGTTCTTGATCCCTCATTACCTTAAGTATATGTGAGTGACCACAGATATAGAGGTCTGGTTGCTCTTGTTTTATTCTTGCCTTTATTTTGTTATAGATTCTGCCTGGATAGCCCCCTATATGAACCATGTACACCTTGATGCCTCCCAGTGTAAATACTTGTTCTAATGGGTATTGTGCCCTCAGATCTTTATTGTCGATGTTGCCCCAAACCATCCGTGTCTTAGGGCCTATGGCTTCTATTTCTTTGGCGGTACCCATAACACCTATATCACCAGCATGCCATATCTCGTCGACATCACTGATATGTTTGATAACATCCTGTCCGAGATAGCTGTGAGTATCAGATATAAGTGCTACACTATGCATAGCAATCGGAGTTTAAATAACTCAGCTGTATCAAAGCAGAGATTGAAGCGCTTGCTCCAGGTTTCTTCGAGGATTTATATAGGCTATTTTACCATCCCTATCGAGTAAAAATGTCCTTGGTATACTTCTTACGCCGTAGGATGCAGCTGCCGCACTATCCCATTTCCTGAGGTCACTAACATGTGAATCCCATTTGAGATTGTCTTTTGCTATGGCATCTAGCCATCTCTTTTTTTGACTTTTGATTTGGTTGTCGAGTTGATTTTCAGGAAATCTTCGCTTGGTTCTCTCATCTAATCCATCAAGAGATACGCTATATACGGTAAATCCATCGTCTTTATATTTATCATAAATCCTCACAACATTAGGATTCTCTCTGCGGCACGGTCCACACCAACTGGCCCAAAAATCTAGTAAAACAATATTTCCTTTTAAATCAGATAAGCTTCTATCATTTCCATTTACATCTGGAAGAATGATATCGGGAGCTATCTCTCCGACTTTTACTTTTTCAGTCGCTCTTTTGCGCAGTGCTTCTTTTTGAATAGATTGAGCAAATGATCCATAACTCTTAGCCATATCAGTTCCAGCATATTGCTGATTAAGTTTGTTGCTAACCTGCGTATGGATCTCGGAGAACTCTGTATTGCCGCCAAACAACTGTAGCGCTACAACCATCGATGACACTCCATCGGCCTCTTGTAGCACATAGCTTTGCATATCCTTAATAGTTACTTCTCCATTGACATAAGACTTCATCTTATTGACATAGTTGGCGCTGCTCGCAGATCCTTCAACTTCATATTCAAATTTAGCAAGGGTATTGATGTCTCCATTGATAGATACACCCTGCTCTTGACCATCTAATATAAGATAGGCAGACTTCGCACCTACTCTTAATCTATAAGTACCAGCCTCAGGTACTATTTCCATCGGGATTTTAAAAGCACCAGCATCATTTGTTTCGCCTTTTGCTACTACGCTATTGACATTTTCTATGAGGTTTACCTTGTCAAAATATACCGTTAGATTGGAGGCGTTAGCAATGTTGCCTTTTATTTGATATCCTTCTTCGCCACATGATGTGACTACAAGGAATAAGCCCACAAAGTAAATGAGGTTTTTGTATATGGATATTTGATGAATAAAATTCATGCGATTATGTATTGTGATAAATAGATATTAGTCGGGTTGGCAACAACTACAATATTATAAAAAGTTGTGGTATCAATCTACTTCCACAGCCATAACAAAAGCATCTTAACGTACTTTTAATAGGTTAAGCATCCTATTATGGCAATCTTTCATAAGATAATTACCCTTTTTGAACCCACGGATAGATACTATTTTCATACTACCATGTTGAGCATATCTACATTTAATCGATCAACATTTGATATTCAGAAAGAACAAACTTTTGAATCTGGTGAGTTCTTTGATGTCAATAGTTCTGGAGACAGATTGATATCCTTGTATTATTACAATGGATATCTGATAGAGGTTTATTTCAATCCTTATATCAATGAGGTTGAGCGGTTTTATGCTCTCAGTCTTTGGGATGCTGCTGACAAGTATATAGATCTGACGGAATTATTCGTCGAGGTTTAATTGCTTAGATCAACCTATTGAGCAAAAAGAAAAGCACAAGATAAATCCATAAGCCATCTAAAAAGTGCCAGTATATACTCAGTACTGTCAGTTTTCTTTTTTTATCGGGATCTGATAGATACACGAGGACACTAGCCGGTTCAACTAACCTTTTCTTGGCATCAAGAATAAAAAATGCCAAGAAAGGTAAACCTGCTATGACATGAGCAAAGTGCAAAGCAGATATCACGTATAGATAACTAGCCAAGTTACTCGAGGTGAGCTCTATATTCAAATTGAGCATTTGTTGCCACGCTAATATC
>CAZJHC010000332.1:0-4328 GCA_964545645.1 uncultured Saprospiraceae bacterium | reverse complement strand
AGCAGTATGCCCTCAGATCTGCGTATTGGTACCACCAAATAGTGCCGCAAAAAAAGCGATAATCATGGCGCCGTATAACCCGGCACTTGGCCCTAAGCCCGATTGAACCCCAAAGGCCAATGCAAGTGGAAGGGCAACAATGCCAGCTGTAAGTCCGCCAAAAAAGTCTCCTTTAAAGTGGGAAAAGTCTAATCCTAAATACTTTTTCATCGTAATAAGTTTTAATAAGCAAGTTTAAGGGGCTATTCTCTGAATATTCCAAGCATTATCTTGGTTCAAACGGTATGTTATTCTGTCATGTAATCTATTCTTACGGCCTTGCCAAAATTCAAAGAAATGAGGCTTAAGAATATAGCCACCCCAGAATGGAGGAAGGGGCAAGGCATCCAAATGAGCGAACTTGGCCTCTATCGCCGACACTCTCTTATCTAATGCATCACGAGTAATTATGTGACTTTGTGGACTCGACCAGGCTCCTATCTGACTGCCTTTGGGTCTGGATTTAAAATACTCAGTGGATTGCTCTGGAGTAACTTTATGTACAACTCCTTCTATTCTTACCTGACGCTCGAGTTCCTTCCAAAAGAAAAGTAACGAAGCCTTATTGTTTTCTGCTAGCTGCTGACCTTTGAGGCTGTCATAATTAGTATAAAATATATACCCTTCATCTATGATGCCTTTGAGCAATACAATCCGTGACGACGGTTGACCATCCTGACCACAAGTGGCCAGGGTCATGGCATTAGCTTCTGTTATGCCAGATTGTAAGACATCATCAAACCATTGATCAAATTGGTGTCGAGGATTGGATGATGTTGTGGATACATCCAAGCTACCTTTTTCGTAAGATTGCCGTAAGTCTGCGATGTTTTTATCCTTACTCAAGCTCTAGTTTTTTAGCTTTTTTGAAGTAAAAATAGCCCTCTGTGGTATACTTAAGTCGATAGGCCAAATAGTACATGGCTGGCACAATCACTAAGGTTAAAAACGTCGAAAACACTAAACCATATATAACGGTCCATGCTAGTGAACCCCATAAGGCCGTTGTATCTCCTCCTATATAGATCTGCGGATTTAACTCACTGATAATGGTGAAAAAGTTAATATTGAATCCTATAGCCAACGGAATTAAGCCTAATACAGTTGTAATGGCTGTCAAAAGCACAGGTCGTAATCTTGTAGATCCACCGTTAATAATGGCCTGTTTTACATCCTCTTTTGTAAGATCCAAAATGCTATTCACATTGGCTGAATCTCTCCTGCGCTCAATCAATAAATTGATATAATCTATAAGTACAATAGCATTATTAACGACAATCCCCGCCAATGATATAATACCCACTCCGGTAAAAACTACTCCTATGGTTCGACCTGTGACAACGTATCCTAAGAATACGCCTATAGTGCTAAAGACAATGGAGATGATAATGATAAATGGGCTATAAACAGAGTTGAATTGAGCTACTAATATGATGAATATGGTGAACAAAGCCAACATGAAAGCCCCCATCAAGAATGATGAATCCTCTGCTTGTTGTTCTTGCTCGCCAGTAAAGTCAATTGTGATACCATTGGGCAATTCATATTGACCCATCAAGCTTTTCACATTATTGACGATCTCATTAGCATTGTATCCTTTTATAATATTGGAATAGATGGTAATGACTCTCTTTTGATCCTTGCGCTTGATAGCATTGTAACTAGTTGTATACTTATAGTCCACGACACTACTGATAGGCACTTGGGCGATGCGGCCATTGGATTGATTGCGAAAAGTAATCTTTTGATTCATAAGGGCATTGACATTATATCTATAGTCCTCATTGAGTCTTAACATGATCGGATATTCATCTTCGCCAACTTTAAACTTGGAGACCTCTTTGCCATAGACTGATGTTCGTATCGCTGAGGCTATTTGTGCAGTCGACAGGTTATATCGTCGTGCAGATTCTCTATCGATTGAGACTTCCAGCTCAGGTTTGGCTAAGACGACATCCCTTTTGAGTCCTTCGATTCCGGCTATCTTGTTTCTATTGATATAGTCTATAATATCTTGGGTTTCTTCAGAGAGAACCTCGATGTCTTCACCTACTACCTCTATATTGATCGGAAGCCCTACTGGCGGACCATCTACGTTTTGTGCGATCACCATACTAATGCCTGGGTATTGCTGAACACCATTTCTGATGGCATCCATAGCGTCATAGGACGACATACCTTTTCTATCTTGATATGCTATAAAGGATACGGTAATCCGAGCTTTGTGAGGTGTGAGACCAGGCTCTGGTGGGGATTGCGGATCGGAGGTTTCTTCTCCTATCTGAGTCAATATTTCTTCTACGATGTCACTATAAGGAGCTACTGCTTTTTTTACATCAGCCTCAACCTTTTTGACGACATCATTTGTTGCTTCTATGTCTGATCCGAGAGGCAGGTCTACGAAGACATTGACATATGCTGGATCGCTGGTTGGAAAATATTCGATCGGAGGCATAAATTTTCCAAATAGCATAATAGAGCCTATCAGAAGGCCAATCGCTCCCATAAAAGTAATATATGGCCAGATTCCTGATAAGACTGTTGCGATGAATCGGTCATACTGCCGCTCCAAAAAGGGTAAACCCTTTCCCTGAAGGAATATGGCTCCAGGCCTGAAAACAAAATGATTGATAAGGGAAATAATGGCAGTAATGCCAAATAAATTTCGAACCCATTGGATGTCAGATAAATGTGCCACAATAGCTACCATTATCATTACGCCTATACCGATCAAAACATTTCTCGTCTTAACCTGCCACTGATTTGTGGTCAATGAGCCTTCATCTACTTTCATTAATCTAGAAGTTAGGACAGGATTGATCACTAATGCGACGAATAGTGAAGAAGATAATACCGCTATAAGAGTAATAGGAAAATATCTCATGAATTCTCCCATGATACCAGGCCATAGTGCGAGTGGAATAAAAGCCGCCAAGGTGGTTGCGGTGGAAGCCATGATCGGCAGGGCCACTTCGCCGGCACCATATTTAGCGGCATTCCATCCAGAATAGCCCTGCTGCATGTATCTATAGACATTTTCTACTACCACGATAGCATTGTCGACAAGGAGCCCTAAGGACAGTATCAGTCCAAAAAGAACCACCATATTCATAGTTGTGCCAGTAATGTGCAGAAATAATATGCCCATTAGCATGCTCAAGGGTATTGATATCCCAACAAACAAGGAATTACGTAATCCTAAGAAGAACAATAGTACCAATACGACGAGTATGACTCCTGAGATGATACTATTTTCTAAGGTAGCAACCGACTCCTCAGTATATTTGGAGGTATCGTTGAATATGGCAATGTTAAGGTCTGCGGGCAGGTTAGATTTTTCTTCATTAAGGAGGTTTTTAATCTTAGCGGCGACATCGATGACATTACCTCCTCTTCTCTTGACTATATCAAGAGAGATTACTGGCAGCCCGTTGGATCTGGCGTAGCTGGTTCTTTCTTCAAATCCATACTCTACTGAACCAAAGTCTTTGAGATAGACAGGTCTTTCATTTTCTGACTTGATAATTATATCTGCCATCTCATCAGCACTTTCAAATTCTCCAACCACTCGGATAGATCGTCTAAATTCATTGGCGACAATTTCCCCTGCGGACATGGACATATTTTCTTGTGCTATCGCTG
This sequence comes from uncultured Saprospiraceae bacterium, assembly GCA_964545645.1. GTDB lineage: Bacteria > Bacteroidota > Bacteroidia > Chitinophagales > Saprospiraceae > GYS-P2D. The sequence continues at coordinate 647 of CAZJHC010000332.1, read as the reverse complement.
CCTCGATGTCGTTAAACGATACTTGCAATGATTGCATCTTGAGGAGGTCTATATTGATTTTGACCTCTCGATCCAGAGCTCCTTTGAGGTCTACACGATTGACAGATCTTAGGTTCTCAATCTTGTCCTGCATATACTCGGCGATGGTCCGTAACTCATCCATGCCATAGTTTCCAGATAAGTTAATTGTCATGATCGGAAACTCAGAAAAAACTACTTCTTCGATATTGGGATCTTGATCGAGGTCATTAGGTAGCTCGCTCTTGGCTTTATCTACCGCATCCTTTACTTTGCGCAGAGCGATATCCTGGTCTTGATCCGCATCAAACTCTACTAGTATAACCGAAAAATCTTGAATAGAGGTTGAGTTTAGATTCTTGATACCGTTGACAGTGGAAATCTCTTTCTCCATAGGTCGTGCAATGAGGCTTTCTATGTCTGCAGCTGAGTTGCCAAAGTAAGGAGTGTTGATATATACGGTCGGAAAGCTCGCCTCGGGATATGACTCCTTTGGCATTTGGTTATAAGATCTAAGACCAAAAATTAAGATCATAATAGCTAGCATGACAATGCTCGTGCCATTGTCTACAGCTATGTCAGTCAGTTTAAAGTTTCGTAGTTTTTCTTTTATATCAGATGTATTCATA
>CAZJHC010000331.1:0-4333 GCA_964545645.1 uncultured Saprospiraceae bacterium | reverse complement strand
ACGCGAGATAGAGGCCAATAGTACCTTGAGAGCAGAGATAAAAGATTGTTACATAGAGAATTGATTAGGCTATGATTATCTTACGTTGTGAGTAAGAGCAAATCTAATAGAACCTATGATGCTATCGTCGTAGGGACTGGTATATCTGGTGGATGGGCTGCCAAGGAGCTATGTGTGAAAGGACTTAAAACGCTCGTAATCGATCGTGGACGAGAAGTGGAGCATGGGGACTACCCTACTGCCGATCAAAATCCTTGGGATCTGCCACACTATGATACACTCACACCGGAGCAAGAAAAAGCATATCCCAAGCTACGACAAACCGGCTCTATCAGACCATCTAATCAGCACTGGTTTATGAAGTGGGATGAGCAGCCCTATGAGGAGGTCAAACCATTCTTATGGATTAGAGGTGATCAGGTTGGAGGTAGATCTATTACGTGGGGACGCCAAGTATATCGCTGGAACGAACAAGACTTTAGAGCTAATCAAATAGACGGAATAGCCGTAGATTGGCCCATCGGATATAATGATATCGATCCGTGGTATGATTATGTTGAACAGTATATAGGTGTCAGCGGACGTAAGGAGAAGAACTACTTTGCTCCTGATGGTATGTTCATGCCACCAATGTCAATGAATTGTCTTGAGAAGGCCATTTCGGATCATATTAGATCTAGTTATGACGACAGAATTATGACTATAGGTCGAGTGGCTAATCTCACTCAAGATCTCAATGGCCGATCCGCCTGTAAGTATAGAAATAGATGTGATCGTGGATGTCCCTATGGAGCCTATTTCTGTAGTTTGTCGAGCACCCTTCCTGCAGCACAACAAACCGGCAATATGACATTGCTGCCTGATCATATTGTCTCAGAGCTAATCTATGATGATGATAATCAGAAAGCAACCGGCGTTAGAGTTATTAATAAATCGACTAAATCAAGTTCAGAGTATTATGCCAAACTAATCTTTCTAAATGCCTCCACGTTCGGGAGTACAGCCATATTGCTGAATTCTAAATCTCGTCGCTTCCCTGATGGTATGGGTAATGATTCGGGGGAGCTCGGACATAATGTGATGGATCATCTCATAGGCGGTGGAGCTACGTTAAAGACGGATTTATTCTCTGACAAACATTTTAAGGGACGTAGAGCTAACGGGATTTATATCCCAAGATTTCAAAATTATCCCGATGGACGCAATACCAAAGATTATATCAGAGGGTATCAATACCAAGGTCGAGCAACGAGACTAAATTGGTGGCAGAGTATGCCAGAGGCGCTCTATGGCCTTGAACTCAAACATGAATTACTAAAACCAGGAGAATGGAACTTTGGTATGGCCGGTCATGGTGAGATGCTCCCCTATCATGACAATCAGATCTACTTACATCCTGAAAAAAAAGACAAATATGGATTGCCCATACTAGTGATGGACGTCGAATGGAAGGAAAACGAAAGAAAGATGGGTGAAGATATGATCAAAGAGGCAATTAAAATGCTTGAACTTACGGGACTCGGAGAAGTCACTCCTATACGCTCGAACTCTATACCAGCGTCGGCAGTACATGAGATGGGTACGGCTAGGATGGGACGTGATCCAGAGACGTCGATACTTAATGATTGGAATCAAATACATGCTGTCAAAAATGTATTTGTAACTGATGGATCGTGTATGACAAGTTCTTCTTGTCAAAATCCATCACTAACATATATGGCGTTAACCGCCAGAGCAGCAGATTACGCCGCAAGGCAACTACAAAGAGGCGAATTATAATGAAACGACGACATACTTTAAAATGGATGTTACACGGGTTCTGCGTGTTATCACTATCACCACAGATGATATGTAACCGTAATGAATCATTTGAGAGAGAATCCACTGAGCCGTCGATACTTAGCATGCCGCAAATTGACGTAATGAATATACTAGCTGACCTAATAATACCTAAGTGTGAGATTGCTCCAGCACCTTCTGAGATAGGAATTGCCATGGCGGTAGATCAGATTCTTTTTCATTTTTATAATGCCAATAATCAAGATCAAGTAAAAATGGGACTTGACAATGTCAACAAACTATGCTATCAACTTTATAACAAATACCTACCTCAAAGCACGGCTGGCGAACAGTTCGAAGTTTGGAAGTATCTAGCTAATGATGGTGCGCAATCACAAAATCCACAGGATCACCTATTCTTTATAATAAGACAATTAGTCATACAAGGATATTTTCAATCCAGATATATCAATGAGCATGTCTTGCGCTATGACCCTATCCCAGGATCTTATCAGGCATGCTTATCCATAGATGATAATGTCCTCAATTGGTCATTATAAATTGAGCATGTCTGGTTAATTTTTAAGAATTTCCTGGGCCAACTGTTGTTGACCCATATAGTCATATTCCTGGCTTTGTCTTACACTTTCTTTGGCACTATCTAGTAATCCCATCTCATAATAAGTATGAGCTCGTTCGAATATATAAAGTCCATTATTAGGTCGTAATATAATTCCTTGATCAATGGACTGTAATGATTCCTCATACCGACCAATGCTACGCTCAATTTGACCCTTGACAATCCACTTATCCGCATCTTCTGGATTAAGGTTTAGGTAATTATAAAGACACGATATCGAGTGTTCATACTGACCAAGGCTATTATGAATTACAGCCTTATTAAGATGGGCGTCCTCAAAAGCACTATCAAGAGTTATAGCTTGATTTAAATCTGTCAGAGCCAAATCAAATTTTTGTAATCGACCATATACTACACCACGATTGGTATAAACTCCAGTATATGAGGAGTCTACCTCTATTGCCTGAGTATAATAGTCGATTGCTTTAAGACTATTCTCCACATCATTAAATTGGGCATGATACATGCCTAATTCGTTATATGCCGACACATTATCTGGATGATAAGAAAGAAGAGAGGTCAAATATTGAATATTCTTTTCAGTCTCACCATTATCTTTATAATACGTAGCTAGGTTAAGTAAGCCACTTTCTGTACTGGGTTTATATCTGAGTTGATGAAGCCACAAAGTCTCTGAATTATGCCATACTTTGGATTGATTATAAGTCAAGTAACAAAAGATTAGTATCCAAGGCGTAACACTTAGATAAAATATGCCATTATTCTTAACTGCCGTCAATCGATCCAAGTGAAATCCAACTATATAAAACAACCCAAAGTATGCGATATATGTAAATCTGTCCGCCATGAATGCTTGCCCAACAGGGATAACTTGCAACGTAAACATGACATTAAAAAGGAAGAAAACCAACCCAAACAAGGTCACAACATATCGCTTGGTAAAACAATAGATCATAAACAGAAAATATAGCAAGGGTCCAACAAAACTCAGATAGTGATGCCAGCGAGGAGATATAGGGTATGGATAAATTGGAAGCATTTCATAGGGTACTACAAATTTGACTAAGTACTGTAAAAAGGCAAATGACGAATATGAAAAATTGGTAACCCATTGAAGGATACTTGTGGGCACCTCTGAGTAATTTTCTTCAGATGCTATGAAATAACCCAAGAGGCCATAAATCAATGAAAATAATATCATCGGCATAATAGCAATTAGTCTTTCTCTGCTAAGTCGCTTATCTTCTAAATAGTCAACTAATATTAGTACAAGAGGTATAGTAACAGCCAAGACTTTGACTAACAAAGTCATTAGAAACAACACCCAAATGATTGGAGATTGATACGCCTTCTTCTTTTCTCTTATTCTTAAATAATATAAGAGAGTAGTTAAGAATAAAATGCCATACATGACATCTTTGCGTTCGGTTATCCAAGCAACTGACTCTACTCTCATGGGATGGATGGCCATTAACACAGTGACAATAATGGCGGCCACATCCGACAGACCTAATCGTTTACTTAATAAGAATACTAACAGAACTACGAAGAGATGCAATAGTAAGTTACAAGCATGTAGGAAGCTAGGGTTATCGATACCATAAACTGACTTTTCTACTGCAAAAGACATTGTTGTCAATGGGGTATATATACCAGTTAATCTCTGAGAAAAAACGGCTTTAACACTATTACCTAAATCAGACCAACTAAAATTAAGTAGCGCCTCGTTTTCATAAATGTAGTCGGGATCATCCCAATTAACGAAGTCTGCTGTCAATACGGGACTAAAAGTCATTATAGTTATGACCACTGAGAAACCTAACAGCGCATAAGTTATTTTGCGTTTTAGCATTGTCATCTAAGATAGCTACTATTTTGTGATAATGAACTCATCCGTTTGGACCCCAGTTATTGTCACCCGTATTTGATTTAATAAAGACATAGTACTCTGAT
>CAZJHC010000330.1:0-4345 GCA_964545645.1 uncultured Saprospiraceae bacterium | reverse complement strand
ATCATCACAGGCTACGATAACTACTTTTTGGCCTGCCATGACCGCACTAGCAGGGTTAGTACCGTGAGCTGAAGATGGTATCAACATTACATTGCGATGATCATCACCTCTACTTTCATGATATGCCTTGATGACCATAAGTCCAGCTAACTCTCCTTGAGCGCCACTATTAGGTTGTAATGAAACCCCATCAAATCCTGTTATCTCAGCCAACCAGGATCTCAGATCCTTAAACATTTGTTCATATCCTTGCACTTGATCCAGAGGTGCAAAAGGGTGAATCTTATTGACTTCAGCCCATGTTATTGGGATCATTTCGGTTGTAGCATTCAACTTCATCGTACATGACCCTAAGGATATCATAGAGTGCGCCAATGACAAGTCTTTATTTTCAAGTCTCTTGAGGTAGCGCAGCATTTCATGCTCGCTATGATATTTATGAAACACCTCATGAGTCATATAATCATCATGTCTTATGAGATTTTCTGGTATTCTTAACTCTATGTTTACATCTTCATGCAAAAACTGTTCGTCAATGACTGCTGCTTTCTTTCCTTTTGAGAGTACAGATAATATTGCAGAGATATCAGCTAAAGTCGTGGTTTCATCTATAGATATACCAATATGTAGATCATCACTAAAGTATCTCAGATTGATTTTTTCTATTTCTGCAGCTTTTTTGATGGCGTCTATGTCTTTGCACGATATCTTGATGGTGTCAAAAAACATATCATTGTTTTGCTCATAACCTATCCGCTCTAATTGTTGACTTAGCAACTGCGCTAATGCAGCGATACGTTGTGCTATCCGCTTGAGACCATCAGGACCGTGATATACAGCATACATCCCTGCCATGACAGCCAGTAATACTTGCGCAGTACATATGTTGGAGGTAGCTCTTTCTCGCTTTATATGTTGCTCCCGAGTCTGAAGAGCCATCCTATAGGCAGGATTACCATGGGTATCTTTAGATAATCCAATGATGCGGCCAGGAAGAACTCTCTTGTACTTTTCTTTGGTTGCAAAATAAGCGGCATGCGGTCCTCCAAATCCTAAGGGAATGCCAAATCTTTGTGTGGTTCCAACAACTACATCGGCCCCCATAGATCCGGGCGACTTCAATATCGTCAGACTCAATAAATCTGCTACGAAGATAGAGGTGACATTGTGCTCCTCGGTTGTCTGAAGCAAATCACTGTAATCGGCAATCTCCCCATTACTATCAGGATATTGTACCATTATAGCAAAAATGTCATCTCTTGTTAGATCCATAGCATGTATGTCACCAACTTCTATATTAATGCCGATCGCTCTTGCCCTTGTAGTTACCACTGACATCGTTTGAGGGTAAGTATTGACGTCAATGATCACCGTATTTGCATGTTTCTTAGTCTTAGGCCTTTTATTATATAGCATCGAAATAGCCTCAGCAGCTGCCGTTCCTTCATCGAGCAGAGAAGCATTAGCTACTTCCATCCCTGTAAGATCTATGACCATCGTCTGAAAATTGATTAAGGCTTCTAATCGTCCTTGAGCAATCTCTGCCTGATATGGAGTGTAAGCTGTATACCAACCGGGATTTTCCATGATATTGCGTAGTATAACAGATGGAGTTATACAATCGTAATATCCCATGCCTATGAAGTTGCGATAAACCTTGTTCTGAGCCATCATCGACTTAAAGACCTCCAAGAACTCTATTTCGCTAAGGGCACCCGGCAAATCAAGTTCACGATTCTGCCTGATAGAATCAGGTACTGTCTGAGAAATGAGATGAGAAATAGTGTCAGCTTCTATAAGCTGGAGCATACTATCCTGTTCTCTTTTAGATGGGCCAATATGCCTATTCTCAAAAGGAATTTCTCTTTTACTATTTAGGACTACACGCATTCTATATGGTTCGGTTCAATATTGGCCTAAAATTATTCTTTCGGTCCTATAAGTTATAGTACAAAATTGTTGAATATGTGGTCTTTATATCTCAGAATTTCACTTATATAATATTTTGCAATATATTAGATGGGAATAATATTATACTATATTGTTTAGTATGTTAGAATTTATATTTTAATCTTAAATAACAAAACAAACAAAACTTATGGAAGCTTTAATTATTAATCTTATTAGTGGTGCCTTAGGTGGTAACGCTGCGGGTAAGTTGTTTCAAAATCTATCACTAGGAACCTTAGGAAATTCTATAGCTGGTATATTAGGTGGTGGATTAGGCGGACAAATCCTTGATATGGCAGGGATAGCCGCAGGTTCTGGTGGGATGGACTTGACAAGTATCATAGGTAGTGTAGCTGGCGGAGGTGTCGGCGGTGGTGCCTTAATGGCTATCATAGGGATGATAAAAAAAGCGATGGGATAAAAAAGATTGCCACAAATTATAGTAACATCAGGGGACCTAAGTGTCCCCTTTTTTTTGTGCTATCTGTTCGAATATTTGGTCATATTGCTCTACTTCGGTATCCATCCATCGATCCCAAAAGGTAAAATAAAGCCCATAGTTATAAACGAACCGTCTATGATGTAGATCGTGGTGTGTAGCCCCGATAAATTGTTTCCATATAGGATGTTGATGAGCATAGCTCGGAAAAATCTCAACTCCTGCATGATTAATAATCGCAGAGATAGTCATAATAACCAATAGAACCATGAGCACATAAATATGCAACGGGATTAGAATAGCTATAAGTGGTATAATGAGCGCTTGCAAAATAGACTCTATAGGATGAAAGCTAAAAGACGTCCATACGGACGTATCAATACTGTCATGATGGATCTTATGTATATATCGATATATCTTAGGATGATGTAACCATCTGTGCAGCCAGTAATAGTAAGTTTCATGAATCAAAAATGCAACTATGGCACTGACAGGTATATACCAAAGAGGATAATCTGACCATTGACTATAGATATTGGTATAGCCATACTGCCACATCATGATCATCACAACTCCTACAATCCCAAAAATAAAACTACTAATGCCAGACCATAGTATTTCTTTGTTGCGTTGGTCTGTCGGACAAATTTTACTCAGGATACGCTGAGGTTGCAACGATGCAATTTTATCGTACACATGGGTGATATATATCTTAGAAAGAACGATATATCTTAAGAATGTAATCACGCTAAAAACCAAAAAAAGATATAAGAAATTTTGGAGTAGGAAATAATCTTTTGTCAAGAACTCAAAGGATGAATTCATCAATGCTTTAATTAATTTTATCTCAAGGTCGTAAATAATCCTTAATTCAATGATGCTACATGTAAAAGAAAATATCATCGAAGTTCTCTCAGCAGAAGCTAATGAACAAAGTGCTCATAAGATGAAAAAGTACATGAAGGGTCATTTTAGTTTCCTTGGACTCTCATCAACCCATCGTAGAACTCTTACCAAACCGCTTATTAAAGAATTAAGAAAAACCACACTGGATGATCGACTACAACTGTCTAGAGAACTTTGGTTATTGGATCAAAGAGAGTATCAATATGTTGGTATGGACATATTACAAACCATTGAGAAGAAAATCACGATTGCCCATATCGATGATATCATATGGTTAATAACTCATAAATCATGGTGGGATACGGTAGATTGGTTAGGGAGCCATTTGGTAGGTCAAGCTTTTAAGAATCATCCGTCAAGTATGGATTCCTATTTGTTGCAATGGTTAGAAAGTGATGACATCTGGTTGAACCGTGTATGCCTCATCTACCAACTATTTTATAAAAACAATACTGATTTTGAGCGACTGAAAGATCATATCTATGCTCTCCAACCTAAGAAAGAATTTTTCATCCAAAAGGCAATAGGGTGGTCGCTAAGACAATATAGTAGAATTGACCCACTAGCCGTAGAATACTTTATCAATGATACTCCCTTATCAAAGGTAGCAATCCGAGAAGGCATGAGGCATATCAGAAGGTCGTCGTAGCTCAATGTTGATGGCTTTTTAAAGAATTTTTCATATTTTGAATGATAATTAATCTGCCGAATATGTCAAAATACTGCATCATCTTTTCTATACTTATTCTTTCTAATGCACTAAGCGGTCAACAAAATCAAGAAATCAAAGATGAAAAATTGAAGTCAGTCTTCAGCCCAGAATTGTATGTAACTAGTCTTTTGAATTTGCCACGAAAAAGTGGACTCCGTGATTCGCTGTTAGAAAATACACATTTAGGTCAGTGGTATTTGAACAACTATCAAAATAAGATGGATGACGATCCATATGTATTGGTAAGATTAAGAGTCAAGGATGTAGATGATATATTAACAAAATTAGAATCAATTGGATTTATCACTAAGAACTTCAATAAAGAATTAGGTCATATT
>CAZJHC010000329.1:0-4347 GCA_964545645.1 uncultured Saprospiraceae bacterium | reverse complement strand
ATTTTTTCACCTCTCACCGATATAATTCACAGCGCTTCCATTATCTTATCATTAAATCGTCCAGCGCTGATGCACGCAACAATTAAAAAAATGAAAATCAATTACTATATTATTTTCTTTATCATTCTTTATTCTATATCTGCTTGTAAGAATACCGTAAAAAAGGCCGTTGATTACAATAAATATCATTCAGATATAATATTGGCCGAAGAATTAATTAGCCAAGAAAAATATGAAAAAGCATTAATTCGATATGAAAAATTATTCGAGGAGTATGATTTCATCTTTCTCAGGGACTGTAAAGTCGCCTCCCAGATTTCTTTTCTAATTGGAGAAAGGGAAAAAGGTCTGATTTACATTAAAAAAGCTATTACCAATGGCTGGGAATTAACAAATCTCAAAAAACAAAAATTCTTAAGTACATATCTGCTTGATTCTGATTGGAAGAATATTGAAGAACAATACGAAGACTTACATAATCAGTTCTTAGATAGGATTGATTCAAAGATCAAAAATAGAGTTCAATCAATGTTTGATGAAGATCAAAAAATAGCATACAAGGCATCTATTATTAAAGATGAAATAGAACAGGAAAAATTCATCACCAAAAATTTCCCTAAGCACAGTGAAGAACAATTGGAGAATCTAAATCAGATTTTGGATTCTAATGGTTATCCAGGCGAATTTCTAATCGGGAATGACTTCTGGGTATCAACTATTTTAAGCCATCACAATTCACAAGGAACGGACTATGTTAGAAACGATACGTTGTATGATTTCATAAAACCGAAGTTGATTGAATTCTTGAATAAAGGATATATCTCTCCATATGAAATTGCTTTAGTCGAAGATTGGAAAAAAACCGTCATATCAGAATGGAGAGAATCACCCTATGGTTATCTTAAACCACCTAATACCTCAAATATTTCCCAAATAAATAAATCAAGAAAAGCAATTGGATTACGGACTGTGGAATTGAGAAATAAATTGGTAGATATTGAAGTAAAAAAAGGAATAAATTTTTATTTGCCGGACTGGGTTGATGGTAAGATAAAAATTGAAAGTTGAAAAACTGTTTCTAATAACTAAGAGAGCCTTAACCCCACCGCTGTTCGAGTGTCTTGAACCTCGAACTACTATGACAGCTGAACTTGGGAGTTAAGAGCTGGGAGATAAGAAAGTAGCCTTACTCTATATTCCTTTGACAAGAAGAATGTTGCTCCTAAGTTGCAAATTTCAGAGAGTGCAATGCCACTCGATGGCATTGGAAGCAAATAATTATCTTAAAATAATTAACATGGATCTCTGTATGATATCTTATCCCCACCGATCAGTCTAATCGATACGATATGGTTGTATCATAATGTTGATCAGAAGATCGATGATAGAGCCGTATTGACTCTAAAATGTGATTAAAAACATAGTCTTTGTTCATACATGTCAGGATCATTAGGTACTATTTCAGGAGTACCTACATCTTTACCCATTTAGTATCGCTCTTACCAGATTCTATAACCTTATAGATAAACTCCATACCTCTCAATCCATCTTGTACCGTTGGATAGTCATCATATATTGGTTCTACAGGGACTCCATCGATACGAGCTTGCACGCATTTGGCAAAGTTGCGGTAGATATTGGCAAAGGCTTCAAGATATCCCTCTGGGTGCCCTGCTGGCACTCTTGCGGCAGCTTGAGCTTCGGGATATAATTCCCCAACTCCCGTACGCACGATCTCTGTTGGCTTGTCGCCATACTTGACCGTAAGTGTGTTAGGTTCCATTTGATGCCATACTATGCCAGCTTTGGTGCCATACACTCTGATATTCAGCGAGTTCTCCTCGCCTTTGGATATTTGACTGGCATGGAGTACGCCTCTGGCACCATTATCAAATCGCAATAAGACATTGCCATCATCATCGAGTAATCTGCCTTCTACGAGTGTGCTGATGTCTGCGCAGATTTGGTCAATTTTTAAACCTGTGATGTACTCGGCAAGATTTTCGGCATGAGTGCCAATATCTCCCATGGCACCAGCGATACCAGACCGCTTAGGGTCGGTTCTCCATGCTGCCTGTTTTTGGTCTGTAGACTCTATGAACTCTGACAACCAACCTTGAGGGTACTCTACTACGACCTTTCGTATCGTGCCAAGGTCACCATGTTGGACCATGGCCTTGGCTTGCTTGACCATAGGATAGCCAGTATAGTTATGGGTCAAGGCGAATATATTGCCAGTGCGCTTAACGGTTTCAACTAGGTCTTTGGCTTCCTCCAGGTCAAAACTTAATGGCTTATCGCACACCACATGAAAACCATTTTCAAGGGCCATTTTGGCAGGCCCATAATGCACATGATTAGGAGTGACGATTGAAATAAAGTCCATCCGCACATCGGCAGGCAGGTCTTTTTCTGTCATGATCATTTCCTCATAGTTCCCATATACTCTGCTTGGATCGAGATAAAAGTCCTCTCCTGAGAGTTTTGATTTTTCTGGGTTGCTACTGAAGGCACCACAGACCAGTTCAATCTGACCATCTATGTTGGCGGCGATTCGATGTACTCCACCGATGAAGGCATCACGACCTCCTCCTACCATTCCCATTCTTATCTTTCTAGGCATATTTTCTTATTTTTCAAGTGCGTATCTGCGACCATGCAGGTTATAAATATAGAAACTGACTTAGATGAAATTACTAAAGACGCTAATATTTATGCTTTTAATTCAAGCTGTCTTCGGACAGAAGAATCATGAAGTATTTAAGAAGTTAGGTTTTGCGCCTGAGGATAAGCTTCTCATACTCCATGCTGATGATTTGGGTGTGGCACATAGTGTCAACGTTGCCTCGATCGAAGCCTTTGAGTCTGGAGCGATCAGTTCGGCCAGTATGATGGTTCCCTGCGCTTGGTTCCCGCATATAGCGCAGTATGCAGCCGCTCATCCAGAGCTATGTTGGGGGATACATATCACGCTGACTGCAGAGTGGGAGCATTACAAGTGGGATGGAGTAAGTTCCTCTAATGAGATCACCTCTATACTCACCGATAAGAAGTATATGTATGCTGCCGTCGAGGATGTGCTCAAGAATTACAGCATTAGCGAAATCAAGAAAGAAATTAGAGAACAAGTGGTGCGTGCCTTAAATTTTGGAGTGCCATTATCCCATTTAGATAGTCATATGGGTACTTTATTTTCTAATGAAGAGTTGTTCAAAGCCTATTTGGCGTTAGGAAATGAATTTGAACTGCCTGTACTACTGCCTTATCAGTTAATTCCAGCAGATTGGGACGTAGATCAAATGATCGGCCCTTATCAAGTCCCTGTGAATCAGATATTGATGTTGAGTACGACTCCTCAGTCGTGGGAAGAGCGGTATTTAGAATTTTTAAACCAAGTAACCCCAGGACTCAACGAACTCATCGTCCATCTTGGCAAGGACAACCCAGAACTGCAAGAGGTTATGGTTCATCATCCAGAGTTCGGTGCCAGCTGGAGACAACAAGATCTCGATGTATTGCTGAGTGATCAGTTTAGACAGAGGCTCCAAGAAGAAAACATCCATATAGTCTCATGGAAAATGATACGAGACAGCCTCAGAAATTGATGGAAGCTGCTACTAATAAATGACGCCCTATCGAGGTTGATTTACTGCCTTTTTATTCTCTTACAATGCCGTGACAGAATATCTCAACTACGGTATCTGCATATCGCTCTATGACCTCATCATTAAAAGGATCAATGTTGTATAGGTGCCTTGTCATATATGGATTAGAAAACAAGTTGCTGGCCATACCTAGTAGTATATGTGATTGAAACTCCTTGTCAATCTTTTTTATAGCACCTCTTTTTCTTTGTTTTTTAAACAGCTCTCCAGTCAGTGCCCACAGAGGTTTAACAAAATTTCTTAGGATATACTCGCTACGTTCAGACTCTTCACTCATCTCCTGGGCGAGGATTTTTGGAAATGCTGGATACTTAGCATAGAAATGTACTAATTGTCTTACGACGACTTTGATCATTTGAGTGCCATTCAGATCCTTATGGATTTTTTTTGATGACTCAAACTCTTTAATGAATTGATTGGCTATCCTTTTAATCGATGCCTTCCAGAGCTCTTCCTTGTTGCCAAAATAGTAGTGTATCAACGATCGAGCGACGCCAGCTTTTTTAGTAATCTCTGTTGTGGTCGTCCCAGAGTAGCCCTTCTCGGCGAATACATTGACCGCTACATCACATAGATGCTCAATATTTATTTCGGTATCTGCAGTTGGTCTTCCTGGTTTCCTTTTGACTACAACTTTCATCGGTTTAGTCGGCGAGTTAATAGAATGGATATCGGCTTGCAT
>CAZJHC010000328.1:0-4410 GCA_964545645.1 uncultured Saprospiraceae bacterium | reverse complement strand
CTATCTATGGTATGAGATTACTCATCCCTCATGGCATAATTATTTTTACTGGTTGATCGGGGTATCATTGTTTTTCTTCGCTTTAGAATGGGCTAAACCCTGGCGCAAGAATCAACCCAAGTTCAGAAAAGATTTTTGGTTGGATGCCTTCTATATGTTCTTTAACTTCTTCCTATTCAGCTTGATCATCTACAATGCTGCCTCGGATGTCGTTGTCAATTTTATCAACCACAACGTCAATAGCCTCACTGGCATCAACCTCAAAGCCATAAATCCGATGTACCAATGGCCGATGTGGGCGATATTGCTGATCGGGTTTGTTGTCAGAGACTTCGTCCAGTGGTGGACACATAGACTGTTGCATCGTGTAGAGTTCTTATGGAGATTTCATAAGGTGCATCACTCTGTTGAGCAGATGGGCTTTGCCGCCCATCTGAGATATCACTGGATGGAGACGATAGTATATCGCACTATAGAATATCTTCCTTTGGCACTATTAGGAATAGGGCTTTATGACTTTTTTGTTATCCACATTTTTACGCTGGCGGTAGGACACTATAACCATTCCAATATCAGCATCAGTTCACGTATCACAGGTGGAATCTTAGGAGGATTAATAGGTCTGCCTATTGCTCTTAGTCTATTTGATATCAGTCTATTAGCACCAACTAGCCCAATATCTACTCAGCTAATGACCGTAGTTGGAAGTATTATAATCGGTAGTGTTGTATTTAGCCCTATGATGAAGACACTCTTCAATAGCCCTGAGATGCACATCTGGCATCATGCTTATAATATCCCTGAGGAGCGCATGTATGGTGTAAATTTCGGTTTGAGCTTGGCGATCTGGGATTACATATTTGGGACTGCATATATCCCGCAGACAGGTCGAGACATCAGATTAGGCTTTCCAGGTATTGAGGAGTTCCCAGATACTTTTAGCGATCAGGTTAAGTATGGGTTTTAGATTGTTGAACTATTAATTCAAGACTCGAGATCTTGGAGTCTATGCGAGATTATTAGCTCTCTAATAACTCTTGGATAGGCACCCTAATCTCCCCCAATTCTATCATACTATTGAACAAGGATACCTCTGTAAACTGTGGTATTTCTTCTACAGAGATGACCTTTGATCTAATCAATCCGCTATCTATCAATAGTTGTCTTTTAGTCCCCTTGAGCAGTGGTGTTACTGGGCTGATCCACTCTCCATCATCCTTTCTGAAAGCCACGTTAGCATAATAGCTATCAGTCACAAGACCATTTTTAATGATAAGGATATCATCAGCATCTCCACGTTGGCCGTACAACTGAGAGAGCATTGATCGATCTTCATATTTATATGAGTAATCTATGGTGTCATGATACACAAGTTTGATCGTACTAATCGGTCTCAATTGATATGCTCGTAGCTCTATGCGCTCTATTGTCTCTCGATAAAGCACTCGACACTTATAAATACCTGTAGAATGAAATTCTGAAATGAATATATGGTCAGCCAGATCAATCAAATCTGAACATCCAAAGCAAGCCTTCCTTGAGCTATTTAATCGACTATTGTGATACGCTATATTGCAGATCTTGCCGTCGCTTATTTTGATGGTCTCCAGTAATCGGGACATAGACTTTATCGATTAATTCTTGATATTCTTTAACTGGATCACTTTGTGCTGTAATACCTCCGCCACTGTAATAATACATGTTATCATGATCATCCAGTTGTATCATTCTGATCATAACTCCAGACTTAAGATTATTGCCATCATAGTGGCCACAGATACCTGTATAATATTGTCGAGGAGCGATTTCAGCTTGTTTGATAATCTCAAGTGTCTTAGTCTTAGGCGCTCCTGAGATACTACCTGCTGGTAATAAGGAGAATAAGATATCTCCCAAATTACCTGCCAAAGGCTCCATTAACTGTCCTGATATCTCGCTACATATTTGCAGTAATTCTCTGTCATGACTGACTATACGATCGATATATCTAAACCTATTGACTCGCACTTGTCTGCACATTTGACTAAGGTCATTTCGCAGTAAGTCTACCACTGTGCTATGCTCTGCCATTTCCTTTGGATCATTGAGAATCTGCTCCTCAGCATCAGGAAGGGATGCATCAATAGTGCCTTTCATAGGATAAGTATACACTTGATCGTCTATGATATCAACAAACCGTTCAGGAGAAAAGAACACAAACTCATCTGGCACATAGCCTTTAAAGTTTGCTGTGGTCTGCAAAAACAGATCTTGCATACTCAAGTTAGTCTGAACCAATGTAGGGAATGTCAAATTAACCAAATAGCTATTACCACGTCTCAAAGAGTCTTTAACACTATTAAATCGATCCAAATAATCTTCATAAGTAATAGGATATCGTTCTAAATAAAACGATGCAATGGAGCTCTTGGCAACTGGTAAGTTCTTAAGCCCCAAAAAATCATAAAAGACTCCATCTTCAGATGGGTTTTGGGAGATGATGATCTTATTATGCTCATAATCCACGAAGAAAACGAATGGCTGTGATTGAGCACTGAGCTCATTCATCTTGTATATCGCCTCTTCTTTTTTATATCGCATCATCTATTCGAATAAAGACAAGTTATAGGTAATAAAGTTCCTCAATAAGGAAAGATTAAGACTTTACTATTAGTGGTTGATAGGATAAACTGCAAGGGATTTAGTTTACCAGATGAAAAGCATTCTTTTGATGGATCTTTTGGCTTTTAAGCTTAGGCAAAAATTATATTTTGGGTATTAATTGAATCCAATGAATTTACTTCCTACTTCTATCGTATTTACGTTGACTTTAGTTTTTTTCAGTTGTCTAGGTGGCCATAAGCACGATCCTGTATTGACAGAAGCCTTTGAAGTTCACAAACAATCATTGGCTATGGCTAAAGAAGTCAGAAGCAGACTAGACAATATTTCAAATACAGATTCAAGCAGAATACACTTGGAATCAAGATTAGCTCAATGGAATGAGAACATAATAGAAGTTCCAGGCTTTGAGCACCATCACGAGCATGGACATGATCACCATCATCATCACAACCATTCCTCATTAGAGCTAATGCCTACCGACATGCTCAATGTGCAAAACGAATTTTTAGATAGTATTAAAGTGATACTCACCGACATTAAAAGCATAGGTCAAGACTAATACTCACTTAGCCATTGCGCTCTATAGGATCGAAACCAGTAATTCTTGTTATTAGCGCTTAAAGACCTTTCCGTCTTTCATTACAAATGAAACATCCTGAAGGATGGTAATGTCATCAAGCGGATTGCCTTTTACAGCAATAATATCGGCCATTTTGCCGGCCTCAAGCGTACCATACTGATCAAATACTCTGAGCAACTTGGAGGCCTCTACCGTAGCACTTTTGATAGCTTCATATTCTGGCATACCGGCCTCTACCATATATTCGAATTCCTTAGCATTCTGCCCATGAGGGCTGACTCCAGAGTCAGTACCAAAAGCAATCTTAACACCAGCCTTGTAAGCTTTGCCAAATGTTTCTTGGATCAGTGGACCCACTTCCAATGCTTTAGGTCTGATGATCTCAGGGAAGAATCCAGGCTTGAGCGCTTTCTCATAAGTAAACTTGCCGGCAGATATCGTTGCAACCAAGTAAGTGCCTCGTTTTTTCATTTCTTCCATAATCTCAGGGGTCATCATCGTGCCATGCTCGATACTATTGATGCCGCCTTGTACCGCTCGCATCATACCCTCAGGACCATGGGCATGAGCTGCAGTGACGAATCCATAATCATTGGCCGTGCTCACCACAGCTTCTATCTCCTCTGGTGTAAACTGGGCACCCTTACCATCTTTGGCAACACTCAGCACACCACCTGTAGATGTAATCTTGATGACGTCAGCACCATTCTTGTATCGCTGGCGGACCGCCTTCTTAGCATCCTCAGCACTATTGACCACACCTTCTGCAGGGCCAGGGTCACCCATCAGATCACTTCTCATCCCATTAGTAGGATCTGCATGACCTCCAGTAGTAGCTATGGATTTTTCGCTGGTATATATCCGAGGGCCTTTGATCCAGCCCTTATCAATTGCACTTCTGATCGATACATTGACTCCAGATCCTCCTAAGTCTCGGACAGTAGTAAACCCAGCCATCAGCGTACGCTCAGCATAGAGTGTAGACCTCAGCGCTATATCTTGAGGCTCCATAGTATAGCGCTCTATATATCGGGCTGGATTAAGCTCTCCCTCGATATGAACATGCATATCCATGAGGCCTGGCATCACCGTCTGATCCCTTAGATCTATGAGCTCTGCCGTGTCTGGAGCTGATGCATATCCATCAACTATCGAATGAATCTGATTATCAACTATAACTATAGTTTGTTCTTGAGCTTGCGATAGCCCAATACCAACCAAGATTT
>CAZJHC010000327.1:0-4415 GCA_964545645.1 uncultured Saprospiraceae bacterium | reverse complement strand
TGCACTGGCCATGGGGAGTATTTCATCAGATATGCAGTAGCTCATGATGTACATGCACGTATGCTATACCTCAATGAGTCACTTGAAGAAGCTGGTGATCATGTGGTCAACACAACGCTTGTCGACGCAGGCGGCAGTGGCGGCCTAATCTCAGTTGATCGATATGGAAATATTGCATTACCATTCAACTCGGCTGGCATGTATCGGGGATACGCCAAGCCGGGAGAACGATATATCGGAATTTATAAGGATGAATAAGCAAGGGCGCTAACCCTTTTGCTTGACAAAAATCGCTACAATAAGAGACAGTATTAAAGCGACAAAGATAGACCCAAATAACATTATAGGGAGTTTGGACCACTGATATGGAGATTCAGGTTCTGGTATCTCACCTGACTCCATTTGATCTTTCATCTTTTCCACAGCAAGTTCTATTTCAGCTTCACTCTGGCCCGCTAGGCCCATACCCCATGCCAGACCGGTAATGGAAGCATCCTTTGAATATTGAATAAAATCTTGTTCGAATTGCTCATTACTACCATAAACAGCCACTTGGAAAATAGCCCCAATTACAGATGAGATCAAGAATGCCACGAAAAGATATTTAAGAGCTTCTCCATAAGAAAGACCTACATAATCCGTTGGGCGAAGAAACTTTCTACCGAGTAGAACTGCAATAACCATATTGGTAACAAAAAGAATAAGTGAGAACTTCCAATCAAACAGGATAGAATAATCGACTAGATAAATCACCAGACCGACCAAACTTGATATGGCAGCCATGATAAGTCCAAGTTTCAATGCATTTTTCATAATAGTTATTTAAGTTTTCTGAACGGTACCCTAATTGCTCGAGCGTCTTTTTTGTTGATTTTCAACATGTGTTTCCCGCTTGATAGAGAATCAATTGAATAATAGCACATTATGCCTCGCTCTCTCATATTGGGATGAATGTAATATTCACACTCGAGTTCATCATTTATCTCGAGATCATCTAATTTAACAGAATATAGATTCTTCAGGGCTTCTTTAATCTTTATAATACGTTCTTCCTGATATGTCCATCTTTGATCAGAATAATCAGAACTGATTTCATCAAGGACTTGATTGAGCTCATCTGAGGAATAAGCTTTGAATTTTTCAACCAATGAAGAATCTACCTCTTGCGGAATTTTCCCATTCTTAATAATGGATCGAGCTGTTCTGCTCTCCATCATCTCTAATGAATCGAGGTGATTCGATTCGTCTCGTTGACGATTAGAAAAAAAGACTGAATGCCTGAGTCCTTGCTTTCGAAATGGGTATAGTTCGGGATGTTCTTCTTTAAGTTGTTCGCCATCATTTCTGGTGTATCTCAAGAAAAGTTTCAATTCTGAGCCAGTGATTTCATAAGTAGCCAACGAGGCGTAATTAATGGCTTGCTTGTCTATTCGATCACCATCTCTCCTAAAGGTATTGTAGTAGGCCTCTCGTTCATCATCGTAATATATATAGTGGATAGACTCTCCATGTATACGATTAGAATATCGTGCGTCAGTATCGAACGATGGGAAATACGAGTAGTTTTCTAAAAACAAGCCACTCAGAATGAAAAGGACTATGCCATACGGGATGGCCAAGAAAAACAGCTTGCGGGTGTAAGTATTATCAATGAAATTGAGCAATAACGGTCGATAAAAGAAGGATAGCGACACTGTGGAGTAGAATCTATAAATCCAAAAGTATATCGTCGATATCGTATTTTCCTTGATCTTCTTAAAAGCACCCAATGTGAAAAAGTCAATCAGCACTATTAATCCTAATCCATAATAGAATAAGCCAAACAAGCCGGATACCATTTCTCGTGTGTCCTCCCCCAAAAACTTATGGAATATCGCCATGATTAGCGCAAACACAATATTGAAAACTATAAAAGACAGCAGCATGAAAAACAACAGGAAGGTAAACGAGAATATCACACTGCTTAAGCGCTCAATGCGTTCAATATATTCGTCAAAACTGCCTATTCGGCTTTTATAATAGTTCTTAAAACGATCTGAGTAATTTAAAGTATCAAAATCTATATCGCCTGAGACATACCTCAATCCTATTGCGCCTATCCAAAAACCTCTGAGAATAATATGAATTAATAGGTTGAGCAAAAAGATAGACCAACTGTACCATAACAGATAGCGAAAAGTTCGTAAGTATGGTCGATACTCAGCTGTAGCAAATACATCTATGTAATAATCAAATCTGATGATGACATTCTGCGATTCCCATATCCCGAATAAGGCTAATCCAGAGATAAGTAGTTCGAGTTGCCAACTTTCTTGTTGTAATTGTTCTAACCACTCAGAAAAGAAACTCTTCTTCTTGTTCTTATGCTCCTCCACAGAAATTGTCGGATTTGAGACAGTAAAATAGCAAAAGAATTGTCCTTAGAGTATTATGTACTACGAATTAACCGCTCTTTTCGACAAGAGAACAAATTGCCCTGACTTAGACCAACGATTGAGTAGATATGCACTATAAGTGGTTAGAAGTAGGGTGCATATCAGAGATCCTTCCAATCCAAATGGTCCTCCCGTCAATAGATCTGGACCAGTCTCTGAGGTGTCTAAATAACTATACACTTCATTACCACTAACTTCAAATCCAAAGAAGGAACCTTGAAAGAAGTTCCAGGCAACATGAAATGATATTGCAGGCCAGATACTCTCGTAACGCAGATATAATAGCCCTAACAATAGCCCTGCCAAAAAGATGTTGAGCGTGCTGAGCACAGTGATATTTGCATTAAATACATGAAGTATGGCAAATACAGAAGAACTGATAAAAAGTGCCACCCAAACGTTGGAATGTGTTGCTATACTTGGAATCATGAAACTGCGACTTACAATCTCCTCAAAGGTGCTCTGAACCAGGAAAAGTAGCACAAAGCCAAAGAACAACGCTGGATTAAAATTGATCTCATCGATCTGCATAAAGCCAACTGCGTATAAACATAGGAAGCTGAGAGCTAAAAAGAAGAAAGCTAACATCCCAGCTACTAAAGTAGCTCTGCTATACCATTTCTTAGTAAAACCAGTTGCCTCCCAATCACGCTTAAAAATGAGAGAATGAACAACATAGAGGCTTATAATAGATGCCAGAAACAGAGGCATATAGTCAAATACCAAGGTTTTCACAGGATTCTCTGCTATGCTATAAGATTCAGAACCTGGGAATGTATTGAGGGCCAACCACGTTAGCAGACCGGAAAGCGGGACAAAGAAAATTACAAATAAGGCCAGCTCAAGGATGATCCACAGAATCGACTTAACATATGCCCAAATTCTGTCTTTCATCTGCTTTTAGTTATAGAGCCTGAATGATGTCATACTGCGTGATGATCTGTGTCTCATTATTACTATCTATGGTGATCACAGCTGGTACTTCCTTGGTGATGTATTTGTTTAGATCCTTCAATGGTGTATCGATAGATACTTCTGGAAACTTATTATCCATAATCTCTGAGACTGTGCGGTCTGCATTTTTTAGAGGATTTTCCAGTATGTAGTTAAGCACTTTGTTTTGTGTGATGGAACCTATCATTTTGCCGTTTGAGGTAATCGGCAACTGTGAAATATCTCGATCTTTCATTAGACTCAATGCTTCCTTAAGTGTGGCTTTTTTCTCAAGCGAATGAAAGGTTTTGTCTATTTTCTTGGAGAGGAGGTCACGTACTCTCAACTCTCTATCCAAAAATCCTCGCTGTATCATCCATTCATCATTATAGACCTTGCCTACGTATCTACTGCCATGATCGTGTAGTATCATGACCACTACATCATCCTTAGTTAAGCTATCAGACAATTGAAACAAGCCCGACAAGGCGGCTCCGCAGGAGTAACCTACAAAAATGCCCTCTTCTTTAGCTAGTCGTCGAGTATCTATTGCTGCATCTTTATCTGATACCTTCTCAAAGTGATCTATAATCTCAAAATCAACATTTTTAGGAAGTATATCTTCACCGATTCCTTCTAAGATATAGGGATATATCTCCTTTTCATCGAACTCTCCGGTTTCGTGATATTTTTTGAATACAGAGCCATATGTGTCAACACCCCAGATCTTAATATTGGGGTTTTGTTCCTTCAGGTATTTAGCTGTGCCTGAGATGGTTCCTCCAGTACCTACTCCCACAATAAGATGTGTTATGGCCCCATCAGTCTGCTTCCATATCTCTGGACCTGTTGATTCGTAATGTGCCTGAGTATTAGAGAGATTATCATACTGATTGAGCCAGACGCTGTTAGGAATTTCTTTGCTCAGGCGCTCTGCTACAGAGTAGTAAGACTTAGGATCTTCTGGACGTACGTCCGTAGGGCAGACGACCACTTCGGCTCCCACGGCTTTTAAGATATCAATCTTCTCTTTGGATTGCTTATCGC
>CAZJHC010000326.1:0-4469 GCA_964545645.1 uncultured Saprospiraceae bacterium | reverse complement strand
ACCCCTTCTCCAAAGACTACATGTGCTATCGGCCGAGACTGATTGACCTTGGCTATTGCATCAAACAGACACCGTAATCGCTTCTCAGGGTGAAAGCGACTTACAGTTATCATCAATGGTACATCTTCCGTTCTGCCACATAGATTGAGCAGTTTACTACGTACATCTGAATTCCTTCTCTCTGAGGAAAAAAACGACTTATCAATGCCAAATGGAATAGCCACAGGATTCTTTATCCTAAACTTGTTAAGTCGCTTGGCCAACCATTCTCCCGCCACCACCGTACTGTGATAACCTTGAGATACTCGCCTCAACTTGCGCCAAAATGGGTAAAACAAGGTATCAATCGTATCTCTACTCATATATCTATCAAATAAGCTATGGCCATAGGCTGCGACAAAGTCTTGATGAAAGACCCATACTTTCTTGGCCTTACCTTGCCACTTGGCTACCATTTCACCTCCTCGCCAAACAGAGCCTCCCTCAACAATATCTGGAGAGACCTCATCAAGTATCTGATGTACGGCTTGCTGATTTCTGAAGACGCCGTATCGCTTGTCGACATTGAGTCGAGGTCCCTTGACCCAGTATATCTTGGCACCTAATTTTTGCTCAACTCGATTTTCACGACCTGGAGCAATAATGATTAACTCATGGCCAAAGACTTGAGCCGCCTTCATTTTATTATGAATATATGTTTTCACTCCACCCCCTTCAGGAGCATAGTGCTCAGCCACATCTACTATTTTCATGCTTAGAGTTTATTGATTAATTAAGCGGTCTTTTATAGGGATCTCGATATTCTGAAGCTCGTATGCTTAGGATATAATTCTATGAAGTAATAGAGAACGATACTCAGCAACAACCAAAATAGCTGACGACTTCGTCTTAAAATAGAAGCAGCTATCCAAAGTGCCGAAGAAGTAATTCCAACAATGCCAAACATGACTTTGTTAGAATATTCCTCTACGCCTATTTGACCAGGGATAAAAGCACCAAATGACTTAAGGACAAGGACCCCTTGATCTATCAGTAATGCATCTATATAATCAATGGGTATTCCTAAGCAATGAAAGATAACCATGAACTCTAACGACCCAACTAAGAAATTTAAAGATGCCAATATAACAGCCATATAAAATCGTCTGGGTTGACTCAAATACAGATTCTTAACCTTGTCCAAGACGTCAATGACCTGCAATCCAAATTTTGATCGACCTAATAAGGCCCTTAGTTTAACCAAAATAATGTGCTGTGGAGACATCCTAAATAAAAAGACTATACCTAAGGTCAGGCTACCAAATAAGGCAAAAACACCTAAAAATATCTTCTCTAATAGTGGTGGCGCTTCTTTGATCACAAAAAATATTAATACTGACAACAAAAATATACCTACTTGTGTCAGCATCATGATAAGTCTCGACATCAACAGCGAAGCTGTGGATACTTTATAAGGCACATCTTCTTTTTGCAGGAGATAAGCCTTCATACCATCTCCTCCAATTATATTAGACGGATTAATAGTGGCAACATTTTCTCCTATTAATCTGATATAGAATAACCTGAAGAAGGATATTTTGAGATCCTCAGGTAGCATCTGACGCCACGATAACGCACCAAAAACATATCCAATCAATGTAATGAGTACAATCCAGCCAAATCCAAATCCAACATCCTCGAGACTCTGCCTAACTTGCGATAAGTCAGTCTGACTAACAAACATCCATAGGCTAACTATCAGCACTATACTGACGAGCACTTTAATGATATTTATGTTTTTATGACTTAATCCCATATATTCTAATGGAAAGAAAGGAATATTACGCTTTAGCTCCTGCTACAGCTGATTGATCAATAGCAAGAGCCTTCATATCTGAGAGCAGAGACCCTACCAGTTGGTCCCAGCTAAGATGAGATACATCCTTCAATGCCTGATTGATCATCATCTCTCTGAACTCAGGATGCTCTTGCAGCAATACGATCTTGTCAAGATAATCTTCAGACTGATTGGGCTTACACAGATAACCATTGATCCCCTGTTTAATCAGGCTTCTGGATCCCCCACCATCAGCGATAATACATGGAATCCCACTTGCCATAGCCTCCGTTATTACATTGCCAAAGGTCTCTGTCACAGAGGTAAATACAAAGTAATCGCAGGAGGCATAGAGCACCGACAATTGATCATGATTGACATGTCCTACAAAGGTTGCATTAGGCATCCGTTGCATCAATTCTTCTTTAGCTATACCATCACCTGCTACTATCATGTTCAATGGCAACTCCCTCTTTACTATGTCATTATATAAATCGATAAGAACGTTGAGATTTTTTTCCCATACTAACCTACTAGCGAAAATGATATTTTGATTGTCATTATTAACAAGAGACTTGATATATGCTGTATCTCTTTTACCTGGATGAAATACCTCAAGCTTGATTCCTCTAGGCCATGTTTTCATGAGAGCCTCGTCAAATCCGATTTGTCTTAATTCAAGGCTCATTGCTTTGGTAGGAACGAAGACCTTGGTGCAACGATTGTAAAAAGACTTATTATGACTTATCAGAGCAGACTTTAATGCTTCTGTCAGTAGTGGTGTGTTATTAGTATAGTATCTCACATATGATATAAAGTGTGTGTGATATATCGTGGTTACTGGAATTTTTTTCTTCAATCCATACTTCAGAGCAAAGTATCCCAGAGGAGATGGAGTGGCCACGTGTATTAAGTCTGGGTTAAACCTCTTGAGCCTATTCTCTATGCGAGGACCCATCCTAAACATTGATGCCATCTTATAATCTTTGTTAAAAGGGATGGTTAATGTAGGAACATGATAAATCTCCCACCCGATTTGCTCCTTGGGGGGCATTCCACAGAAGAAAATAAACTCGAATCGAGTCTTGTCTATCCTATCTATTATTTCGTAAATAGTGCGTGTCGCACCGTCAAACTCTCTTATCAATACCTCTGCGAAAAAAGCAATTTTAATCTTTTTCATGAGATGGGTTTAATAAACAAGTATAAAGGCATTAGATTATCAAATGAAGAGTTTATCGATAAGTTAACATGAATTTTATATAAACTTATTATGGTCAATATGAACTCCAAGTTAATTTTCATAGATTGTTAACTACTGATATACAACCACTTATACAATAAATAATATCTAATAACTGTACTTGAGCTAACTCACAATCAACAATTACTTAAGATATAATTCACATATTAAAAAAGTCTTTAATATTTAGTAACATTGATGATTCAATCTGTTAATCTCTGACACCTTACTTGCAGTCAGAACAAATTAACAGCATATGACTGGTACAAAGGTGATGATCTCTTTGATCTTATCTGCATTGACATTGGTTAGTGTCCAAGACTCACTATCCTACAACATTAAAAACTATTCCTCACCTATAACTGATCGTTCTCCGGATAAGCTTCACTTGGTAAGTTTTAACGCTTGGGCTTTACCTGTATGGATACCGAAGTCAGATCAAAAAATGAGATATAAACGGATACCAAGCAAACTCTTGGCAACTGAGGCTGACATTATTTGTATTCAAGAGGCTTTCGCCAAAAAATTCAGAAAAACGATATTGCCCGCTTTATATAATGATTATTACACCTACAGTAATTATAGGTGCAATAAGAGCATTGCTGGACCAGTCGTTAAAGATTGTCACGGTGGCTTGATGACATTCTCCAAATATCCAATCATCAATGAAAGATTCTTCGAATATCCGGTACACAATAACATGCGGATCGAGGAAAGAATAGGCGAAAAAGGGTTCCTCGTGAGCAGTATAAAGATAGAGTCAGAAACCATTTATATTATCAACACTCATCTCTACGCAGGACTCAACTATGAAGACGAATTAAGGAGAGTAGAGCAAATTCAATATTTGAATGACGTCCTGAGTCAATTGCATCCCAATAATTCTAAAGATATTTTCCTTCTTGGAGATTTAAATATTAGGCATCCTGATGTCGCTCAAAAGCGAAAGGAACCAATATCAATTGTGTATGATTATATCATCAAGCAAATGAAATTCGTGGACACTGCTCCGTCAATCACCTCAGAAGACCTCACTGTTGATAAATCTAAAAATCACTATTGCGGCGATTCCAATGGAAGCCAAAAATTGGACTATTGTCTATATCGATCGGCTCACAACGAAAAACACTCTATTATCTCAACAGAAGTCTTATTCAAAGGCGAAGAATCAATATCTGATCACATGGCATGGAGCGTTGTGATTGATTCAAAACCACCCTCATTAGTACAAGAGGTACTGCCTAAAGGTGACTTATCTCCTATGACTAAGAGGTCAATACAGAATATCAATTGTCAAGAGTGACCCAGCAGGATAGACCTAATCCTGTTGAGCAAATACTTCTTGTAATAGCGGACTGGTACGCAGGTTCACATCATTGCGAATACCTTCCTCTTTCACTTGTATAAGTG
>CAZJHC010000325.1:0-4483 GCA_964545645.1 uncultured Saprospiraceae bacterium | reverse complement strand
GCGTGAGATCATACATCCTGACGGCAGTAGGCTTATCTATCGCCACATACATCGCTTTTCCTTGATAGCCTCTTTCGTTAAAGTGCCAGACTAAGTCTTTTGCGATGGCATCCAATCTTGGCTCTGATGTAAGGATGGGATAATTCTTTTGAAATAGATAGGCTAGTTTTTTCTTCTGGTTTTCGTCGAGATCTTGATTTTCTAACACCTCAGCCATCTTCTCATCCAACTCCGGATTTTCGATATCTAGTTGCTCACCCTTGTTGATATATCTTAATGGAAGAGTAGCTTCATCTTCGATCGCTCTTTTGAAATCATAAACTGAAACGTATTCACCAAAAATATTCTTGGTCAATTCTTCTTCGTCTTTGATGATGGGTGTTCCCGTAAAACCGAGATAGGAAGCATTGGGTATACCGTGAAAACGCATATTTCGAGCATAGGTCCCTCCTTGGGTTCTATGGGCTTCATCTGATATGACGATAATATTTTTTCTGGCAGTAATTAATGGATACTCTGATTCCTTTTCAGGATCTATCGAGAACTTGTGGATTAAAGTAAATACATAGCGATGATTCTCCGACAACAATTCTCTTAAATGATCCCTTCCCGTTAATCCTGACTTTTGCCCTGCTCTCAGATTTTTATCTTTGACTACACCGACACCAGAAAAGGTATCATAAATTTGATTTTCTAGTTCGGAGCGGTCTAAGGCAATGAGGAAGGTGTACGAGCCTCCTAATCTACGATGGATTTTTTCACATAGAAATACCATCGAGTAAGACTTACCACTTCCTTGTGTATGCCAGTACACTCCAAGCTTACCTGCTAAGTCTTCTATGTTGTGAACGTTTTCTATGACTTTATTCACCCCAATGTACTGATGGTTTTTAGCCATGAGTTTTATAATGTCACCGTGAGAATCATCAAAAAGCAGAAAATTCTCAAAGATGTCCATTAGTCTATGTGGAGCACAAGTTCCTCGTAACATGGTATCAAGACTTACTACACCTTCTTCCTCTTCTTCTATCCGCTTCCACTCTAAAAAGAACTTATACGGACTTGTTACTGTACCTACTCTTGCATCTGTTCCATTGCTGAGTATGATAAAACCATTCGTATGAAATAGATGTGGGATCGCATCTTTGTAATCTTTTAAATTATCCTCGTAAGCATGACGTAAATCTTTATAATGAACTTTTAATTCTATAAAGACAAGAGGAATGCCATTCACAAATCCAATGACATCTGGTCTTCTATTGTAATGATCACTGATTACCTCCAATTGTCTAACGGCTAAAAAGTGATTGGCTTCATAATTTTTGTAATCAAAGACCTTTAGTTTTTTCTTGACCAACTCTCCTTTGTCATTGGTATAACTGACGGGGACACCATTTTTCAGGAGCTGGTATTTCTCCTTGTTGATTTTACCGAGTGATTTATTGGCTGCTTTTTGAGTGATTTGCTCTATGGCTTGATCGTAGGCTTGCTGAGGTAAGTTGGGGTTGAGCTTTTCTATGGCTTGATGCAGATATCGAGCTAGGATAACTTCTGATTTGTTTTCTCTGCCCAGTAAACCCTCTTCTCCAAATGATTCATTTCTCCATGCAGTAAGTACAGTCCAGCCCAATTCTTCTAAGACATCCTGGGTGGCTTGTTCTATAAGTCCGTCTTCTGAATATTCGTAGCTCACTTCGTTTTTGTTTTATCCATTAATGATTGAGTTATCTCATCGACTGATGGGAGGTGCTGCTTAAGTTGGTCAGGTAACTCCTTAACTAGTTTATACTCAGCAACACCAAGTGGGTTAGTTGTCTGCTTGAGTGTATATTCTACTACTATTTTATTTGCTTCCTTACATAAGATGATGCCGACAGAAGGATTGTGGTGGTCTGCCTTAAGTAGGGTATCTATGGCGGTAAGGTAAAACTGGGACTTTCCAGCATACTCTGGCTTAAACTCATCGATCTTCAGTTCGATATTGACATAACAATTAAGCTGGGTATGGAAAAATAAAAGGTCTAAGAAGTACTCCTTGCCCCCGACCTCTAATTTATACTGTCTACCCATGTACGCGAAGCCAGCACCCAATTCTAGTAAGAACTGACCGATCTGAGTCGTCAGTCGATCTTCTATATCCCGCTCTGTTGCTTCATCACTGAGCTGGAGGAAATCAAAAAAGTAGGGGTCTTTAAATGTATCTTTGACAAGTTGAGTTTGGCCTGTAGGTAGAGCAGTTTCAAAGTTATTGCTTAATATCCCTTTAGATTGATAGAGCCCTTGATCTATCTTGTTAAGCAGGATGCTTCTCGACCAGTTGTTGGCTATGATCTGCTCTATGTAAAAGGCTCTCTGATCCTGGTGATCTAGCTTATCTAAGAGTACTATATGATGACTCCACGGTATCCTTGCCATAGGCAGGCGTTCAAAATGACTAAATGGTGCAGCAGGCTGCTGCACTTTTGGAACTGGCTTATTAGCGGGTTGCTGTAATGGTGCAGCAGGCTGTTGCACAAATGCATCTGATTCTCTATCAGGATCTTGCAATGGTGCCACAGGTGGGGACACTGCATCGGTCAAAGGCCATTCTGCAGCGAATCTCATCATATACTGCAGGTTACGTTTGCTGAGTCCTTTCATCTTAGGGAATGCCATCTTAAGATCAGCAGCCAATCGATCAACGACCTTAGCTCCCCACGCCTGTTGGTCTCTCTCTTGATTGAGAGCATATCCAATATGCCAATACGTAAAGAGCAACTCACTATTGACATACCTTGCCACCTGATGCTGAGCTGCTTGGATGCGGGCCTTGATCCCATCGAGGAGGAGTATGTAGCCAGGGTCATTCATGATTTCAATAGTCTGAATTTTGATTTATTTAATGTCGGGATTTCCCTGATTGTATTTTGGATTAAATATCTTCTTAAATTGAAGACTACGAGCACCAAAATTGATTAACAGTCCTATGGGTTTTTCATAAGCGACTACATAATTTTTAGCTTGTGCAATATGCACATCCTCTAAATTTATAAGAGCCTTTAATTCAACGATGACCTTATCTTCGACTACAAAATCTGCTCGTCTACTTCCTACTTCTATTTCTTCGTAGTAAATAGGATGTGATAATTCTCTAGCAAATGACAATTCAGCTTTTTCTAATTCAATAGCCAAGCACCTTTGATAAATTACCTCTTGAAACCCATTACCCAAGGTATTATGTACCTTCATGGCACATCCGTTGATTTTATACGTAAGCTCATTTAAAGTCATATTTTCTTTTTGTCAACATAAAGCTTCGCTAGATTACAAGATTATCTTGAATAGCTCTTATATCATTTTATACAAATTTTAATCCTGCTCATCCTCTAATCCTAAAAATCCTGATTCTGACAATTTACCTCTTTCTGTCAGAATAAAGATTCACTTGATTTTAGCAATACCATGATTTTCATATCTTTTATTTTAAATATTAATCCTGCTCATCCTCTAATCCTAAAAATCCTGATTCTGACAATTTCTCTACATCAATCATCCTTGTCATTAATCTGGGTAATAGAATGTCTCGGGCTTCTTTGAGAAGTTGGTTTTGGTTTGTTAGTATTTCTCTATTTAGATAATTGTTGATAAAATAGTTTCCATATAATTTCTGAAACTTCTTTAAAGGCTTAACAACTTCAATTTTTCCAAGATCCGTTCGAGAAAGCTCTATCTGGTTTGTTGATCCCTTCCCAATATCTTCAATTCGAGGTTGACTGTATTCAACAGCACGTCCAAGAAAAATAGGATTAGTATCCCCATTCGACCTAACAATTGTTACGTGGGTATCTACTGACATTAATCCAGATACTTCAATAATTTGAGCAACTCTACCTAAAGTTCCCGTTCCAGTAGAATTGACAAGAATATCAAATTGTCGTAATTTTTTGTCTTCTGAAATTTTCTTTGAAGGATCACACAGTCTAAAAAGATTTCTGTTTACTTTATTATCTCTAATACATTTTTGATTCACAATTGAAATTCCATTTTTAGAGACATATTTGGGACTAATTCCCCTTCCAATATACGATGTCAAATCTTTTAGCCTTACCTTCTCCCATCCCTCCGGCAACCCCGTCTCCTCATCAATCATAGCAGTCTCATACCCCGGAAATCGCATCCGTACAAACCACTCCTCATAGGTCAACTGTGCTTTTTCTTCCAGTAGTTGTATCCGTTTGAGATTGTTTTCGATGAGGTCATCATAGGCGGAGAGGATGGCGGCGATTTTGCGTTGGGTGGTTTTTGATTTTGGTATACTAAGCTTAGTCGAATATATTTTTTTAGGCGATGTATGCTTCACTGTGGCACCAGAAGAAGACCCAGCAATATATCTTTGGTAATAAGAGGTTCTTAATAGCCAATAAATGAAATCTAAATCATATTCATCAGATTTCAGCGAGACTAATCCAAGTCGTTGGTTGTGTATATAGGTGTTATTGTAATC
>CAZJHC010000324.1:0-4498 GCA_964545645.1 uncultured Saprospiraceae bacterium | reverse complement strand
GAAGATTGTTTTTGACCCGATGATGTATCTCTTTGAGCAGGACTTCTTTTTCTGCATCTTGTTTTTTGATCCGTTGATTCTTTTGGCGTAGTCGGTAAGAAAAGAAACCGAGCAAACCGAGGGCAGATAATGCGCCTAAGAGTCCATAACGATGTTGACGGATGCGCGATTGATTGAGCTCATCTTCAATAGCGAGTCTTTCAATTTCATTTTCCTTCCTTTCAGTCTCGTACTGGATATTTAACTCATCTATTTGTTCTGCCTTTGTCTTATTATAAACTGAATCTTTGTGGTTATAGCTTTCATCTAAACTTTTGTAGGCCGATTTGAAATCTTCATTTTTTAGAAACAATTGAGCTTGAGACTTTTTAAGTTGGAACAATGAGTTATGATTCTCATCGGTGAATTTCTCTGCCTCTGAGAAATGCCATGAAGCTCTATCGAAATTGTCGATCTTGGTATAATTAATACCTAATCCTAGGTGAGAGTTGAATATTTCTTCATTTAGAGCGGGTCCTTCTTTTCTTCCTTTCAAGGATTTTTCTCCGTATTCTATGGCCTTATGGAAATCCCCCATCTCATTATAAACTGCCGATAAATTACCCTCAATACTGGCTATTACATCAGGTCTGATCGGTTCTGCTTGACTAGCTAAATCTAATGCCTCCTTGTAATAAGCAATAGCATTCTCAAAGTTCTTTAATCGATTCTCTATAATAGCCAGATTCAAAAGACATATCGACCGTCCGTGTAAATGATCAAGCTCATTATATATGGTCAGCGCTTCCTCATAATATGGTTTAGCCCTCGTCAGGTCTCCTGATCTTCGTTGTATAACGCCTAGTGCATTTAAATAACCAGCTATTCCTGCTTGATCATCTATTTTTCTTGCGACTGCTAACCCTTCATTCATGACCTTTGTTGCCTCTACATTATTACCTTTTCCTACATGGATAGCCCCGATCTTATATAATGTGGTATGAGCCATAAACTCATTTTGTACTTTTTTGTAGGTTGCTAACGCCTCTTTATACATCGCTAACGCTTCTTCAGATTTTCTTTCGCTAACTAAAAATCCAGCTCTCGTAAACAGTATGGAGGCTTGGGCACCTTCGCTATTTTCATAATAGGCCTTATACATTTCGGCCGAGTCTGCCCATAATTTTGCCTTTTCTAAATCTCTTGGAGTATACACCTTAGCCAATTGCAAGTACGCCCACCCTTTTAATGAATCACTATCTGTGTTAAGTATTGTGTCTCTGTAAGCCTGAGGGCTTAATGTTTTTTGACCGATGAGAGATGAAAAGAGGAGCAGGCATGGGACTATTTGGAGGATACAAAGAATATTCATTTCTTAATTTAAGCTTCTCTAAATATAATCGTATATCATTTTGACCTATTTACCCATATGGGTAAATAAAACCCATTCTAACACCCAAATACAATTTATTCAATCTCAACTACACTTAATCTGATGTTAGCTTTTGATTATTTACATTAGCTTTTCTAAATAACAAACGCTTCCGACATGTTTCAATCTGGAGAATCAATACAAGAGGTTGCTGAGCAAATCAGCTCTACGTCTGCCACAGACAACTTGACGCTCATTCAAAATTACAGTGAGAAGGCTATTGAAGGTGTGATAGACTTTGCACCCAAAATCCTGCTGGCCATAGCCATTATGGTCATAGGTTTATGGATTGTAAAGAAGATCGTCGCCGTCTTCGAAAACATATTGGGTCGTTCAAATTTAGGACCAGAACTCACGGGCTTCTTTATGTCGATGGCATCATTAGCATTGAAGTTTGTGGTTATCCTGATTGCTGCTGGCACCTTAGGATTTCAAGTTTCGGCACTGATGGGTGTATTGGCGGGAGTTGTGTTTGCGATAGGCCTAGCGCTACAAGGATTCTTGGGCAACTTCGCATCAGGCATTACAATTGTGTTCTTTAAGCCCTATAAGGTAGGAGACTGGGTGCAGATCTCTGATATGTTTGGCAAGGTAGAAAGCATACAGATCTTCAATACTATTCTGGCTACTCCAAGTGATAAGACACTGATTATTCCTAATGGTCAGGTTACAGATAATATTATCACCAACTTCTCCACTAAAGGACGCATGCGTCTCGAGCTCAACGTAACTATGCCCTATGCTGAGAGTTTTCCCAAGGTTAAAGAAGTCATAAACAAATCGTTAGAGAACTTTCCACTTATCATGGATGATCCAGCACCCCTGATAGGGATTGAGAGCTTTGACTCACATAACATCATTGTATCAGTACGACCTTATATCCATCCAGATAACTATTGGGATGCAAAATTTGAGGCGCTTGGTAGAATCAAAAAAGGATTTAAGGATGCCGGAATCGAAGTGGCTTATTCTGAAGGGATAGAGCTTGGAAAGATTGGAGACTAAGCTAAAAAGGATAGGGCGACCATAGGGAGATCGCTTAGCATAAAAAAGTTAAAAAAAGGCTTGACACGTTTGTCAAGCCTTTTAATTTTTTCGGTTCCCCAACCGACACTAATTGTCACTCTAATTATATTATTCGTAACAAATTAGATAGTAACTACATCCTTGACAGAGCAGCAACTACAGTTATTAGACACAATGATTCAGATGTTCCCACTATCCGAATTATCATATATAATTTTTTCTCTAAAAAATACTGTTTTGAAAACCATCTAATGAGTAGAGTCAACTCCAAAATTATGACCTCAATAATTTCTCGACGCCCTCTTTTCCTATTGATAGGAGCTTGTTCTGATTATCGATTGGAATCTGATGAGTATTTCCATGCCGTTGTACGGCCCTAGTAACTGACTCCTCTCTCAAGAGATGAATCATAGGATATGGCGATCTATTGGTATAGTTCCGTACGTCTTCACTCGCCAGATCTTGAAACTGATACTCGGGATGAAAAGAGGCAACTTGGACAATACCTTCAAGATCTTGATCAATGATCAATTTTTCAATTTGATCTATGAGGTTGAGATAAGGTATGAAGCCAATTTCCTGTGGTAATATGATCAGCGAAGTCTCCATGTCATCCAACTCTGCACCAATCAACAGTTTGATCTCTTCATTGATTTGCTCGATTGCGGCTCGATCAGCCTCCAAGACCGTATATCTGATGAGGTTCTCATTAAAAGGTCGATGAGCAAAGGGACAAAGATTTAATCCTAATACCATCTTACTGATCCAATCTCTCGTCTCATTAATGCACATTTCTTTGTCGGGCTGGCTCATTTACTTCTAATGTAGAATAACAACTTTATTCTATAGTAGTTAATGTAGAGTAATCAGCACAATCTCTATAGATGCTGCTGAATTATTATGATCTGCGACCTTATATTGTGATACCCATTCATAATTAACTTAATGGATAAGAAGGCGATTCATCGTCCGACATATATAGAGATAGACTTAGAGGCCATCTCTGAAAATTACAAGGCTATCAAGTCTGTCTTAGATGATCAAAAGGTCTTATGGGTGCTTAAAGCCAACGCCTATGGTCATGGCCTTATTAGGATCGCCCAGCACCTGGAGAGTCTCGGTGCGGATTATTTTGGGGTTGCATATTTGGAGGAAGGCATATCACTCCGTGAAAATGACATAAAATCACCTATCCTCGTCCTTGGCGGTATCAGTGGCTATCAACTACCACAATTTATATCGTATGATCTCACTATCACAGCAAGCTCTGTTGATAAACTCCATCAAATAGATGAATGTGCCGAGTCCATGTCGCAAACAGCTAAGGTTCATTTGAATATCGATACAGGCATGGAGCGAATAGGAGTCCATCACTACAATGCAGGTAAACTCATTGTCGCAGCAATGGAAGTTAAACATTGTATGATAGAAGGGATCTATACTCATATGGCTAATGCTGACCTGGAGAATGATCAGTATACCAGCATACAAAAGGAGAGATTTGATGCAGTCTTAAAGACCGTAGAGGACCTCAGTCTAGATATTCCCATTATTCATGCAGCTAATTCTGCAACAGCACTTAAGGAACCGAGCTTGCGCTTTGACATGGTCAGATGTGGATTACTGCTTTATGGATTGTATCCGAATCCACTGCTCAGAAATCATATTTCCTTGCGCCCTGCATTAAGTTGGAAATCAAGAGTAGTATTTTTTAAGGTTATCCCTGAGAAGACACCAATAAGTTATGGTGGCAATTGGACGAGTGATCAAATGACCCGCATCGTAACACTACCTGTCGGATATGGCGATGGATATATGAGGGCGCTAAGCAATAAAGCTCAGGTGATCATTCGTGGCGAGGTACATCCTGTTGTGGGCAATATCAGCATGGATCAAATGATGGTGGACATTGCTTGGGGCACAGCCTACAATGATGATGAAGTCATACTGATTGGTCGGCAAGGTGATCATGAGATATCTGTCGATGATCTTGCCGCATGGGCAAATACCATTTCTTACGAAATATTGACTAACATCAACAACCGAGTCCCAAGGGTATAT
>CAZJHC010000323.1:0-4523 GCA_964545645.1 uncultured Saprospiraceae bacterium | reverse complement strand
TATCTACACCTACAAATGGCTCATCAAGAAATAATATATCAGCACCTTGACAGATAGCTCGGGCTAGGAAAACACGCTGTTGTTGTCCACCAGAGAGTTCTCCGATTTGGCGATTTTTAAGATCAACTATACCCAACTCATCTAATGATGCAATAGCGATTTCCTTATCTTTTTTATTTAATCTCTGCAACAGTTTTTTGTGGGGATATCTGCCCATCATGACTATATCCATTACCGTTGCAGGAAACGACCAATCGACCTCATCCTTTTGAGGTACATAGGCTACTCTTTTTCTGACTTTAGAGATCTCTTGATCAAAGATCTTTATTTGACCAGTATTGGGCTCTATTATATCCAGTATTGATTTAAACAAAGTGGATTTTCCAGCGCCATTAGGGCCTATGACTCCATAGATACTCCCTTCTGTCAACTCAAGAAAAATATTTGATAACACTCTCTTGCGATCATAAGAGACAGATAATCCTTTAACACTTATTACAACACTCATCTGTTAAGTCTATGAATGAATAAACCTAACCCTATGAGCATCAATAAGCCTAGGCCCCATAGGTAAGCTGTATTAGTTTTAGTCGCATGACTGTTTGTCTGATCCTTTAAATCTTTAACTGATTGACTGAGTGCTGTGACTATGGTCTCAGTATTGTAACAGAGCATATTGATATAAGTGTCCGCTGGACTTTGTTCATCGCCGAGAGAGTCGGCATATAGCTCACCCCCTATGCTTATATCATTATCAGTTGCCAGTTGATTAATCAATTTAGGATTGATTGTACTCTCCACGAATATGGCTGGTATGTTATGCTCTCTTATTACTTTGTTAACTCTGATGATATCCGAGGTTTGTGCCTCCGCCTCTGTAGAAATCCCAATGATAGCCTCTAAGCGTATATTATATGCCTCACCATAATATTGAAAAGCATCGTGACTGGTGATAAGAATACGTTGGTCAGCTGGGATGGTTTGAATTTTAGTGATGATCTCTTCATGAAGATCTTTGAGCAGGTTCATATAGGAACTATAATTTGCCTCATAGCTTGATTCATTAGTAGGGTCTAATGCCACCAGTGCATTTTTGATGTTCTGAGCGTAAATAATTCCATTGGATGCATTCATCCAGGCATGAGGATCCGCAGAGTTTTTATAAGTCTGATTGGTAAGAACCTCTACGCCATCTGTTACTATATACGTCTCACCGTCTGTGCCACTATTGTCAATTAACTCTGTTATCCATCCTTCAAATGTTAGACCATTAATCAAGATGATGTCTGCGTTAGCGACTAATCTGACATTGTCTGGGGTCGGTTCATGTAGATGTGGGTCGCCTCCGATAGGTACAATCATCTCTATGTTAATATGATTTCCGCCGATGTTTTTAGCGATATCTGCAATCATTGACGCCGAGGCTACTACTAAGGGCTTGTCCTCCTGACCGTAGATCATGGTCACAGAGATAAGGCAAACGAAGATTTTCAAGACTATTCGCATGTGTTAGATCTTTTTGATCATAAGATTATTAGAGACTTTTTCAGAGAGTACTATCTCAGTCGAATTGGTAATTACTTTGATCGAATGATCATAGAGTACCTTATCAATTATTGTGAATTCGCTTCCTAAGTTGATCTTCAGATTGTTGAGATATTGTAAGAATTGATCATTATGAGTCTTAACTCCCACTAATGTTCCTTGTTCACCGATTTTAAGCTGGCTCAACATGACTTGCTCCCTTAGAGTAAACTTTCCATCTGCATTAGGGATAGGGTCACCATGGGGATCATACTTAGGGTGATCTAAAAATTGATCTAATTGCTCAATTAACTTCTCAGATTTAATATGTTCGAGCTGTTCGGCAATATCATGAACCTCTTCCCATGAAAAATTTAATTTTTCAACGAGGAATGTTTCCCAAAGGCGATGTCTTCTGATGAGTGATGTTGCCACCATTGCTCCTTGAGCGCTCAGTCTTGAACCCTTATATTTTTCATAACGAATCATCTCTTTGTTGGCAAGCTTGCGCATCATATCAGTGACTGATGCGGGTGTAGTTTCCATGATTTCGGCTATGGCATTGGTGCTTGCAGCTGCTTTAGTACGCTCGTGAATTTTGTAGATTGCCTTGAGGTAATTCTCTTCCGTATGGCTAAGCATAGAAGTATTTGTACAAAAATAACTAATATTTAGACTTGCCTAAAAATATTTATTATATCAAACTAAAAAGTGCCTTTTGGTCGCATCTCGTATTATTGCTAACAGAATGATGACTATTAACGCTTACTGACGTCAATTCATGCCGCAGATCACCGTACTTATTGGGTGAAATATCGAAATAACTTTACATTTGCACCTTTTTAAACGAATCTTAGAATTAGTAAACAAAATAGATAATGGTACAAACTATCACATATTTAGTTCCAGCACTCGGTGTTGTAGCTTTATTATATACTTTTTGGAAATCTGCATGGGTTAGCAAACAAGAAGTAGGAACTGAACGCATGGCTCGCATCGCTACCAATATTGCT
Source organism: uncultured Saprospiraceae bacterium (assembly GCA_964545645.1). Taxonomy (GTDB): domain Bacteria; phylum Bacteroidota; class Bacteroidia; order Chitinophagales; family Saprospiraceae; genus GYS-P2D. The sequence continues at coordinate 1,986 of CAZJHC010000323.1, read as the reverse complement.
GATGGAGCGATGGCTTTTTTGAAGGCTGAGTATAAAGTGTTGTCCATATTTGTTATTGTAGTTATGGCACTAATGGCATGGAGCGGTAACTCTCCAGAGTCTTCTCCTTTGGTGGCACTATCATTTGTACTAGGAGCCGTCTGTAGTGCTTTAGCTGGATATCTAGGTATGAGAGTCGCTACAAAGGCAAATGTTAGAACGACCAATGCTGCAAGAACGAGCTTAGGCAAAGCATTAGAAGTGGCCTTCGGCGGAGGAGCAGTGATGGGTCTGGGTGTCGTTGGGTTAGGTGTGTTAGGATTAGGCCTGTTGTTTTTGATTTATTCAAATGTGTTTGGGATCGGTTCTCAAGCCGAGGTAGAGAGAGTTATTACAATTATCACAGGATTTTCATTTGGAGCATCGTCAATAGCACTATTTGCCAGAGTTGGTGGCGGTATATATACTAAAGCTGCTGATGTAGGAGCTGATTTGGTAGGTAAGGTAGAAGCAGGTATCCCAGAGGATCATCCTCTTAACCCGGCTACCATAGCTGACAATGTGGGTGATAATGTAGGTGATGTAGCAGGTATGGGCGCTGACTTATTTGAGTCATATGTAGGGTCGATCATTGGGACTATGGTTCTTGGTGCCACCTTTATTGGTCTTGCAGGATTTGAAGGGACCAACGATTTTGGAGGCCTTAATGCTGTATTATTGCCTTTAGTGCTTGCAGCTATTGGGATTATTACATCGATTATTGGAACATTCTTCGTTAAAGTCAAAGAAGGGGGAGACCCTCATAAGGCACTTACAACTGGGGAGTATCTTTCTGCCGGTTTAATGCTTGCAGCAACTTTTGGTATTATTCAGTTTATGCTGCCTGCCACTTGGACTGCAGGAGGAGTAGAGTATTCTTCGATGGGTGTATTCTGGGCAGTATTGTTTGGATTAGCATCAGGATTAGGTATCGGGCTGATCACAGAGTACTACACAGGTACTGGGACCAAGCCAGTGATGTCTATAGTTAGTCAGTCGATCACTGGTTCAGCAACCAACATTATAGCTGGATTAGGAGTGGGCATGATGTCTACGGCTATTCCAATTTTCATTTTGTCAATAGCTATTATTGGAGCTCACCATTTTGCTGGTTTATACGGGATTGCCATAGCGGCAGTTGGAATGTTGTCTAATACAGGCATTCAACTTGCTATAGACGCCTATGGTCCCATATCGGACAATGCTGGAGGTATCGCTGAGATGGCAGAATTAGAAAAGGAAGTAAGACAAAGGACAGATAAATTAGATGCGGTTGGTAACACAACTGCGGCTATAGGTAAAGGTTTTGCTATCGGTTCAGCAGCTCTTACGGCGTTAGCGCTATTTGCTGCTTTTATGACCACAGCAGGGATAGACACGATCAATATCGCCGAGCCTATGGTGATGGCAGGGTTGTTAATTGGAGGTATGTTACCATTCTTATTCTCAGCACTGGCGATGAATGCAGTGGGAAGGGCAGCTATGGATATGATTACTGAGGTAAGAAGACAATTTAAGTCGATTCCAGAATTGACGGCAGCACTTGCGGTGATGAAGAAAAATGATGGCAAAGAAATGGATACATGGTCAGCAGAAGATAAAGCTACTTTTGAAGCAGCCGATGGCAAAGCCGAGTATGACAAGTGCGTAGAGATTAGTACCAAAGCGTCTATCAGAGAGATGGTGTTTCCTGGTTTGATCGCAGTTGTTTCGCCGGTAGTAGTAGGTTTCCTTGGTGGAGCTGAGATGCTCGGTGGACTTATAGCTGGTGTAACTGTATGTGGCGTCTTGATGGCTATTTTTCAATCCAATGCAGGAGGTGCATGGGATAATGCTAAAAAAATGTTTGAAGAAGGTGTTAATATCAATGGTCAGATGTATTACAAAGGATCAGAGCCGCACAAGGCTACAGTAGTAGGTGATACAGTGGGAGATCCTTTTAAAGACACTTCTGGACCATCATTAAAC
>CAZJHC010000322.1:0-4526 GCA_964545645.1 uncultured Saprospiraceae bacterium | reverse complement strand
CTTCAATGGTCGGTATCGATTAGACTTCACTACAGAGTCTCGAGCTACCTTGCGCAATATCTCACAACCAAGGACCATTCAGTTTACCATATACCCGGATGGGTATATCGGTGGCCTATTTATGTTTGGTTCAGAATTTAAAAAGCTCAAAGACACCGACTCAGTTCGCTATAGTAAGATTCAAAGTCCCGATAACAAAGGATCATTTTTGCTACCTACAACTATCGACTATCGGTGGGCTGCAGAGCAACTCACGGCCGATCTCGACAAGGACCAACAGATGACCATACAAATTGCCGATCTGGGGTCTTCAGATTTTGAAAATTTGATATCACAGACACTCCAATCCAAATCCATACAGTCCAAAGGAGTCATCAACAAATCCTCGATAAAAAAAGGAATATGGACCGAACAGGCCATCTATGTAACTGAGAACGAGGATCTATATCAATATACGATCGGGCTATATCAAGATCCCCAAAAACAGAAAAAAATGACTATGGTCATCTCTCAGCCTTATGGCACCTTTGATGATAATACAGTATCTATGATACATGCCATTCAAAGGTCCATAATATTTTAGCCCTTGGCTTTAAGGCTGTATATTGGTCATTCAGCAAACTCGATAAGCCTTGAAATATTACGTCTTCCTTATAATAGCACTGATCTCCTGCAACAATAAAGTCTCAACTCCTGTAGAGGAAGATAAGACAAACGAACACACGACATATGACAGTCATGTGCACCTTATGAGTCAGACGCTCGTAGATTTTTGGAAAAGTATAGGCATCCCTTTTTCGAGAGCTGATGACATCTATGTTAACATAGACTCGATACTACATTATAACAAGGCACAACAGATAGACTTAATAGGCATGGGGTACGTCTATACCAACCCCGATTATTACCAAGGAACCGATGCAAAGGAAAAACTGATAGCAGAAAATGATAATCTCCTAGATCAAGCTGCCAAGCATCCTGATCGTGTCACCCCATACTATACGGTAGATCCATTGCAAGATTGGGCGCTTGAAGAATTGGAAAGATGCTACAGGCTAAGCCCCGATGGTGGATTAAAAATGCACTTTAGCACGTCACAAGTATACCTCACGGAGCCAGTGCACCTTCAAAAAGTGAAACCCATATTTCAAAAAGCTGCTGCTTTAGGTATCCCAATGTTATTACATTTTGATAACTGGCATCCCAAGTTTGGGCCTCCAGATTTGGAATTATTAGCTGATTCTATACTCCAGGATATACCAGCCATGACCTTAAAGATCGCCCACTTCGGCACCTCTGGAGGATTTAATGACAAAACCAAAAGATTCTTAGACACCTATATAGCCTTACGAGAACAAGGAAGGTTCCTCGAGAGGCATACGATACTGATGGATATCTCTGCTGTAGCTCTAGATAAAGACAGCGAAGGAGTGTCACAACTCTCCTCTGCGGAGTTCCAAGAGCTCAACAACTACATATATAGGATAGGTATAGAAAATATCGTTTTTGGCACTGACTATCCACTCTATAACAGTGATACCTATCGTAACATCCTAATAGATAAGGTTGGACTCACAGATCGTGATCTTAAGGCGATCACTACACCTCCTAACTGAGACAATGTAGGACTTCAAGGAGGAGGCTATATCCATGGACTTAAAGAGATGCTAAGAACAAGTACTTAGTCTCTCTTGTTTGAGCACTTACTAAAGGGTGTCGTTGCTATCTCAATCGTTCAGTGACTATGGATTTATAGCTCTTGCCTATAGGGATTTCTTTTGTTCCAATCTCCACATCAAGCGAAGTAAAAGCCGTAATCAAGTTTAAATTGACTATGAAGGATCGATGAATTCTTAAGAAGTGATGTGGGAGCTTCAATTCGAAGTCACTAATCTTTTCTTTGGTTATGATGTTATCCTTGTCAGTATGGATATGTATGTAATCTTTGACACTCTCTACATATCGAATCTTATCAAATACCACCTTGACGTATCGCTTGTTGACATTGACAAAGAGGTACTCTTCATGACTACTCTGAGGATCTGATGTACTGCTCTGTAGTGATTGTATCGACTGAGTAGAGAGATACTTATCGACGGCCTTGACAAACCGTGAAAAAGTAATCGGCTTGACCAGATAATCGATTGCATCAAGCTCGTAGCTTTCTACCGCATGGTTCCTATAGGCTGTGGTAAATATCACAGCAGGAGGACTTTGCATCGTACGTAGGAGTTCCATACCCGTCAATACTGGCATCTGGATATCCAAAAATATCAAATCAAAATCTTGCTCTTTGAGTATCTGCAAGGCGTCCAGAGCGGATTGCGCCGTAGCGGCAACAGTCAGTGAGCTGATCTGCTCTATATGAGATTGAATCAACTGCAGTGCTAATGGTTCATCATCTACAACCAAACATCGATACACATCCTTCATTTGGCAACTGTCATTTTAATAATCAAATCATCTCCTTCTTCTAATATATCATATTGCACTGTCCCTGCAAAATGATAGACCAAAGACGCTTTCAAATCAGCAAGAATTTGATCACTGTATAGAGGTCCGTGTACATATAATTGTATGATCAAGCCAGCATCGTCTATCACCAATACATCAAATCGAGTAGTAGACCAGACTTCCTTGAGTTGATTAAACAACAACGCTACTGGTCTCTTAAGACTCATTACGGCCACTTCTGTCGTAGGAGCACTAATCATCAGATCAAATGTTCCAAGCTGGTGCTCGGGATAGACCTGAGAAAACAAGTGAACATAAAGTTTCACTTGTTCTATCTCAAGGCGAAGGCTATGATGTTCATTTCTTGTTTTGTATAGCACTCCATCAAGCACTTCGGACAAATTGGCGATGATCTGAGGGAGCTCTTTGCTGTCTTCTTCACTTTTTAGAATAATCCTGTCAAGACTATCAAGAATTAGTTGAGGGTCGATTTTACCGAGTAGAGATTGATATTGGACATCGGCGAGCTCTGCTTCCAATATCTCAATGCGCCCTCGAGAATCTAAGAAGTTCTTAATGTACTTGATAATCGCTGTAATCAACACGACAATATATATATCTACAAGGTTGCGCATTATAAACTCACCTGAAAGCAAAATCTCAGATATGGTATGGGGTTTATGCCAAGAGATTAAATAAGTCCCAATGCCATAATCATTATTAAAATGCACGCCTAAATAGAATACATAGGACAACAGCAATGTATACACTATGAAAAGTATATATCTCCGTTTCAATAGTAAGGGCAACTGGAGATAAAGGAGGAAATAGGTGGCAATGATTTGAATAGGGAGATCAATCAGGATTACAAAAAAAGATACCTTAACGGGGCGCCCAAAACCGAGGCTATATATTGTTAAAAAGCCATAAACCGCAAGCCAATAAAGTATATGCATCAAAGGCCTCCTGGCCAAAACATAGTTCATTATGTCATTGACCGTCTTCATATGCTCTTGATATTAGATGATGCTGAATCAAAAGGCGTATTGGTCACTAAAGCTTTATCTATCCTGAGGGTCACTCGATAGGATTCGTTGGTATGGTCGATGGTATAACTATGTCTATCAGGATACACAAGCTCTAACTGGCGTCGTATATTATTTACTCCGATCCCTTGGGTATAATCACCTGATACAGCAGGAGAAGCATTGGTCGCAGAATTCTGTATGTCAAATGCTAAGTCTCGATTGGTCTGAGTAAGAGTAATTAAGATATATGAATCCTTAGGCTCTTTACTTACCCCATGCTTGAATGCATTCTCAACCAGAGATAAGAAGATATAGGGAATCACCATGACGCTCGGATTCTCTACATCGATGGTTTGCTTAAATCTTAGACGGTCCCCATATCTTAATTTCTCGAGATTAACATACGTATCGACAAGGTCCAATTCATCACTCAATGGGATCAGTAAGTTGTCAGATTTTTCAAACATATAGCCCAACAGCTTTCTTAGCCCTTTAGCCACCTCCACAGTTTGATCTGAATGTTGTAGAGACAGTGCGTAGAGGTTGTTTAGAGTATTAAATAAAAAATGAGGGTGTAGCTGGGTTTTAAGAAAGCCTAATTCTGACTGTGCTCGCCTACCCTCCAGAGCCAAGAGCATGTTCTTCTGTTGATAGTGTGTATAGACTAAGACCATGATTACGGTAAGCGCCGGGAGCATATAAACCCATATAAGATATTGAACCATTAAGGGACTACTCTGAGTCATAATCTCTATCAAGGATTCTTGAGGAGAATCATAGTCAATCATCGGCTCATAAAAGTATATTTTGCATATCCGAGCGATCACAGCAGCCACATAGGACAAGACTAAAAAGCCAAGAGTAAATCGAATATAATAGCGCTTGAACAGCCAGGGTAATAGGACATATAAGAATAGGTAAGTGACCAATAGCTGTGATGGCAAATACCCAATCTTATTGACCAATGCCTCCCAGATATCCTCTTCGATAAAGAACATGAGTGTAGGCCAAAACACAATAACAACAACCCAGTATATAATGTGG
>CAZJHC010000321.1:0-4529 GCA_964545645.1 uncultured Saprospiraceae bacterium | reverse complement strand
GTACAAGCACCAGCCCACGGAACCCCAAAATAATACTCAAAATATCGATCCGAATTAAGAGAGAGTATGGCTACTCTATCTCCTTCTTGCACACCTAAGGCTTTTAATCCTCCAGCAAAACGGGCAATTCTATCTTTAAATTCGCTCCAAGTATGTTTCCTGCCAGCACATTCGGTGGCTATACGGTTTCCTCTTATTTGAGCATTTCGATGTACTGATTGAGTTAGATAGAACAAAAGACTATATGATTGTTAAAAACAAAAGATAATTACAATATAATGACAGTTGTCTGATTACTATTAGGTTATTTTATTCCGAGAGGTGAATTAAAGTAGTATAAGTCTTATGGCTCTACGATAATTTTGCCTTTGACCTTTCTATCCATCATATCAATTAATGCCTGGCGACTATCCTCCAGAGTATATACTTTATCTATATGAGGCTTTAAACTACCCTCAGAGTACATCTTGATGAGGTCCATGGTGTTCTGCATGTTGGCACTTGGATCTCTTTGAGCAAAGCTACCCCAAAATACACCGACTACTTGACAACCTTTGAGCAAAGGTAGGTTCATGGGGATTTTGGCAATGCCAGCAGGAAAACCCACAATTAAAAATCTTCCTTCCCAGGCTGTTGCTCTCAATGCAGCCTCCGTGTAATCTCCACCCACAGGGTCGTACACAACATCAGCGCCCTTCCCATTTGTAAGTTCTTTGATTTTTTCCTTTAAATTTTCTTGCGTGTAGTTGATAGTGGCATCAGCACCATACTTGGAGCAGATATCCAACTTTTCCTGAGTTGAGGCAGCAGCAATAACCTTAGCCCCCATAATTTTTCCAAGCTCAACAGCGGCTAGCCCTACACCACCAGCGGCACCAAGGATTACCAAGGTATCTCCACTTTTTAGGTTTGCTCTATCTTTGAGCGCATGATATGACGTACCATAAGCCATCATAAAGGAGGCTGCTACTTTGTAATCCATCATTGGAGGTTTGGGAAATACCGATGCCGCAGGTACCACCACCTCTTGTGCGAAACCTCCATGAGGAGTCAATCCAAAGACTTCATCTCCAGGTTTGACATGCTTGACTCCTTCTCCTACCTCTTTGACGATACCAGCTATATCACTGCCCACAGAGAATGGTAATTGCGGTTTGAATTGATACATCCCTCGAGGCATCAACGTATCTGGATAATTTACACTACATGCCTTGACGGTAACAACTACTTCTTTCTTTTGAGGACTTGGAGAGGGGATATCCTCAAGGACCATTTTAGATGGATGTCCTATTTCTTTAACGAGCATTGCTTTCATAGCGACTTAATTTTGAACTAAAGTATGTTATTTCATAATGCATGAAAAATTCATTATTGGCCGTCCTTAAAAGGAACCTATTATTTTTGTCTGCATTATGATTGGATCAACTAAAGCTATTTAATGAATAATAATCAATCTAATGAGGAAATAGTCACTATTATAATATCTACCTATAATAGACCTATATCTCTTCTTAGGTCTATTAGAACTGTTATCGCCCAAGATTATAAGGATTGGGTTTTGTGGGTGATAGGGGATTGTTGTTCAGACGAAACAGGCACCCTAGTTCAGGAACTGAAAGATGATCGAATTCATTTTTTTAACTTGCCTGAAAGATTTGGAGAACAAGCTGGCCCTAATTCTGTAGGATTAGCCCTGGTAAGAACAAAATATGTTGCTTTTTTAAATCATGATGACCTTTGGCTCCCGGATCATCTCACTTTAGCCTTAGAAAGTTTAAAAGAAAACAATTCTGATATCTACTGGGGGAAGCCCGTTTTTTTTACTAACCGTAGTCAAAGGAATGATCTAGTGTTGTTTAAAGAAGCTCCTCCACGGGACAGAACCCTTGAACAAGTATATAAAAGGCCATTCTATTATACAGAACCGATGAGTTCTTGGGTAGCAGTAGCGGAGAAAATCAGAACTTTGGGCCAAATGAAATTATCAAGTCAAACTCCATGGGAGCCAATCAAAGATTTTGCTCTCCGAGCATATCAGAATAAATTAAAGTTATCAACAGGCAAGTCAGTGACTATATTAAAGAATAATATGAAAGAAGTTGTGTTGCCGAATGAAAAAAAACTAAATAACTATGAATTTGACAGCCTGTATTTAGACGAGATTGTAGTACTTATTGAACAAAAGAAAACTAAAATATTACTCGAAAAAATCAACATTGACCTATGGCTTTCAAAAAAGTTAGGATTGGCAAGATCCTTTATTAATGATGATGCACAAAACATACATGCTCCAGGACATTTCTATCGAAGTACGGGAATTGATGTGATGAAACTTAAAAAGCATTCTAAATTTAAGAAGTACATGGACCGTATGTCTAAAATCATAATGAGAAGAACTGGTGAAGAGATTAGAAAACAGCCAGATGTCCAAACTACTATAGAACAGTTGAAATCTAAGATGACAGATGAATGAGAATGGGGTAAAGTCTTGGATCAATAAAATAAATATTAGTAATAAGCTTTCAGTTAAGCCTATTAAAATAGGGATGTGTGAAGGATGGCAACGTAACAATGGGGAGATTGTCCATAAAACTGGTCACTTTTTTAAAATAAAAGGAGTTTCAGTAAAGTCAGTTTATACAGACTGGAATAATAATCAATACATATTTATAGACCAACCTGAAGTCGGTATATTATCCATTATAATCAGGTCTACACAAACTGGAATAATTGAATGGCTGTTACAAGCTAAATCAGAGCCAGGAACAGTCAATGGCACTCAAATTGCACCTACGGTTCAAGCAACGATGAGTAATTACCTCCAAATCCATAAGGGACAAGAAACGTTCTATCTAAACACAGTATTGAGTGATAAGAACGTTGTGTCTGATGCGCCTCACTCCGAGCAAGGCACTCGATTCTTGTGGAAATTCAATCGAAATAAAGTGATTGCACTTGATAAAGATTGTCAGGCAACAGGATTGCTGGCGGATCATTTTAAATGGGTTAATTCGCAAGATTTAAGAGACGTACTAGGTCAAGATTATTGCATAAATACTGATGCCAGATCTGTGATCGCAACTACTGATTGGGCCTTTCTTACAATCAAGGGTGAATCATTATTTCGATCAAATTGTATGAAGCAGTCATATGCGTTTAGACCAAACAATGACTGTATCAGGCTATTGGATCGCTTTAAGAAAAAGCGAAAATTAAGATGGGATTTTGTTCCATTGAACCAAATGGAAGGATTTGGCTTGGATGAATATGGAATTTTCAATAAAGTCGATCAACGAAGACATTTAGGTTTTTATAATATTAATTGTTTCAAGAGAGAGGTGAACTCTTGGTGCCAACCTTTAATTATAGATGAAGTTCTTAAGGAATCCATTTTGTTGATGCGAATACATAAAGGAAGAGCGGAATTTTGGATTAGACTCTCTTGGGAAGTGGGATTTGGGAATCGTACAGAATTCGGCCCTTCTTATCAAAGTGTTGTTAATGACAATCTTGATATAGACTCTATCCTATCTAACACAAAGTCTACTGAGTTAGTTTCGATCAAACAAAGTGATGAAGGAAGTAGGTTTAACGATGTAATTATGAATTATCGAGTGGTACTTGTAAGTGGTCAGCAAATTGCTAACAAACCTAAATTAGGGGTAATTGGTATCTGGGCTACTCTAAATACACTGCAGATGCTCTGCTATAGAGCTGGAACTGTCAATAATGAATTGAGAACAATAGTCTCATTACTACTAAGCAATAGTATGGATCAAGCTACGGAAGGCCTATGATTACCGCTGCCATAGCCGGGTCTTATTTTCTCTTATAGCACTAAGAGCGTTTTTATCATGTAATTGCCATATATCATTGGGTGAATGCCTTGTAGTATCTGTACATTTACTAGAGTACTATGTCCGTCGAAATTTTACAGCTCTCTATATGTTTTTTCTTGGTGGCTCTGATTTATTCTTCAGCAGGATTTGGTGGGGGATCTAGCTATCTGGCTATATTGACTCTTGGCACATGGTCTTTTTCAGAATTGAGAATGATCGCATTACTCTGCAATATCGCCGTTGTGGGAGGCTCTGTATATCTATTGTGGCGGAGAGGCTATTTGCGTTCATGGAGGATATTGCCATTGGTACTATTAAGTGTTCCAGCAGCTTATTTTGGAGGTCGATTGCGCATAGAGGCTGAGACCTTTTACTTTATACTAGGAGGGACATTGTTACTGGCCAGTTTAAGTATGTTATTTATGAGCGGTCATAGTATAGATCAACGAGTCCAAAAACTCTCAAAGTACAGCAATGGATTGATAGGCGGTTGCATTGGTTTTTTGTCAGGTGTAGTTGGGATTGGTGGAGGCATATTTTTGTCACCGATACTTCACTTTACTCGTTGGGGTAAAGTCAAGACAATTGCCGCCATCACGGCACTATTTATATTGCTTAACTCAATATCAGGGTTAGCAGGACAGATCTATACATATGGCTGGGTTTTGGCTTGGCAGGAAGTAACTATAC
>CAZJHC010000320.1:0-4532 GCA_964545645.1 uncultured Saprospiraceae bacterium | reverse complement strand
AGAGTTCAAAAGCTTCGTACAAAAACATAGGCGAAATAGCTGAATTTATTAGATTAGCTCTAGTGAAGGCATTAAGACATAAATTATGTACCCTTGGTATGTCGCTTGGAGTTATAGTCTAAGTAAGTAGAGCATGAACGTAACAAGACATTTTCCAGCGGAACCAATCGCTCAGTATGTGCAGAGCATAGAGTTCATCCAGGGCAATACCATTGGTACTGGATTGCCCAAAAGTGCCATGAGTCTTATTTTCAACCTACAAGATGGATTTAGACTATATGACTCAACAGACTTTGAAACTTATGATATCTATGATAAGTATTGGTTAGCGGGTTTTCAATTGACGCCAAGACATACTCAAAGCTATGGCCAAAGTAAAATGATGATCATTCAGTTTAAAACATTAGGAGCCTATGCCTTTTTTAATGAATCCCTCCTCCATTTTAAGAATGGCTTCATCACCCTTGATTTAATCCATAAAGAACTCGCAGAAGTTACCTGGAGCAAACTCAAGGAGACTAATACGGTAGATCAAAAATTCTCAATCATAGAACAGTATCTCCATATTTTGCTCAAGAATCGAAAGAGCCTTAACAGCATGACAATCAACAGATTATATGCTGCATTAAGCCTGGACAATAGTGTGAGCGTCAAGGACATGTGTACTCACCTTAATGTATCCCGCAAACATCTCAACACTTTATTCAATCAGTATATTGGAGTATCTCCTAAAGCTTATTTAAAACTCAAAAGGTTTCGCAAGACCTTGCATACTCTTGCCAAAAAAGACTATCATTCATTGTCTTCTTTGACTTATGAGATGGACTACTTCGATCAGTCTCATTTCATCAAAGACTTTCAGCAATTATCAGGCTTAACCCCACAGGCCTATATTAAACTATTATGGTCTTGTCCCAGTATGAGCACCGTCCCTCATTATATCCCTACCCTGCGCAGGTAACATTTTTACAATTATACCTCAAATCAAGATTATAGTTTTACATCAAAATGATGTCTTATGATCCGTAACATACTGGCCGTAATAGTCGGCCTCGTCGCAGCAGTAATCTGCTTTGTAATGATAGAAATGCTCAATACCAGCCTACACAATAGTGGCGACCCCACTACTGCCAATCTGTCGGAGCAATCTACCCGATTTTGGCTCATTCTCTTATTTGGATGGATGCTGGGATCCTTCTTGGCAGGTTTTATAATTAAAAAAATCAGCCGTTCTCAGAAGCTTCTTTTACCGCTCATTGCCGGGAGCATTCTGACCTTATCAGGGGTAGCCAATGTCACAATGGTTCAACATCCTATATGGGTTATTATCGTTGGACTACCTATATTTATCACAATGACCATCATAGGTCATAAACTAGCTAAAACTACCTCCTTATGAAAAATACTTTCGAACATTTAAAAACACTCTTAAGCCCTTACGAGAAAGAGCTAACTATAGTTCATAACAAAGAGGATAATTACTACCTGCATACTCCACCTACTCCGAAAAAGAAGAAAGGAGAATTTTTTGGCGCAGTCCAAATTAAAAAGAACTATGTAGCCTTTCATCTGATGCCTATTTATTGCAATCCAGAGTTATTGCAAGATGTATCAGAAGACCTCAAAAAGAAAATGCAAGGCAAGTCTTGTTTTAACTTTAAAGAGATCGATGAAGACAAGTTTGAAGAGCTCAAGAATTTGGTGGAATCAAGCTTCAACGATTTTCGCCGTCAAAACAAAGTGTAACAACCAAACCCATCAGTCATCATGCAAGGTCTAACAGCACCTGAACATTATGGCCATGGAGAATGTCGACATGATCTTCCAAGATAAACTTGGAATCATTGAATCTTTCTATCCTCGATTGACCTTCTTGTTGTCGCTTGATTGATCTTGTAAATCTTCTTGCCTCTTCGATAGTCTCTATGATCAATCCAGGTACAGGTACATTTTTCCCTTGTTCGTCTTTTGCAATCATTGTGAAGTAGGATGAATTGCTATGCTTGACAAATCCATTTTGGATGTTTTCGGCTTCTACCCTCAATCCTACTACCATAGAGGTCCTTCCGGTATAATTTACTGAGGCTTTTAAGGTGACCACCTCACCTACTTCTATGGAAGCCAAGAAATCAACTCGATTGACAGATGCCGTCACGCAATAATGTCCTGAATGCTTGGAAGCACATGCAAATGCCACTTGATCCATGAGGTTGAGGATATGTCCTCCATGTATCTTACCACTGAAATTAGAATGAGAGGGTAACATGAGTTGCGTGAAAATGACTTGAGAGTCTGTGCTTTTTTTAAACATCGGATACTGCTACTTTATATAAATAATCAAGGGACTACATTTTTAGACTTAAATCTGACATTGGCTATCATGCCTATAATGATCAACACCATGCCTATGATCGGCAACAGAGTATAGGTCTCGCCAAAAAACATGAATCCAATAATAAATGCCCAAACTAATTCAATATATTTGATCGGTGCGACAATATTGGTCTCTTCATACTTAAAGGCCAAAGTCAAAAATATCTGACCTATCATACCCATTATCCCCATGCCGACAACCGAATACCAATCATTGCCCGTAGGCATACTCCAGTCGTTGTAAAAAAGCAGGCCCGTCACTATAGACGTCATCATGAGATAATTGACAATAGTGAGGAAGTGTTCTTTAGAGACTAAGTATCTGATCATTACAAATGCCAATCCTAAAAATATGGCAGAGACCATAATCAATATGAAGCTTAATAAATCGATTCTCAAATCAAATCCTTTCATCATAATGACACCGGAGAAAGCAATAGCAAAACTCAGCCATTGCCACTTATTGATGGATTCTTTCAATAGCCATACTGCGAATAGTGCCCCAAAAATTGGACCGAGATATCTGAGTGACATCGTAGCCCCTAAGGGGATCCTTTGTAATACAATAAAGAACGTTATGATCGAAACAGTCCCAAAAAATCCCCTGATTAAAAGAAGCTTTCTATGATCTCCTAATATACTGATGCCTCGAGACGCCATGTATGGGACGATGATTAAGAATGTACCGAGAGCTCTGAAAAATACGACTTGCAAAGGATGTAGATGACTGAGCGCCTTAGCCATAGCAGTCATAACAGCAAAGGCCAAGGTGGACAGTATCATGTAGTATATTCCTCTACTCATCGAAGAACTATTTTAATTGGGTTCTGATCTAAATGGCGGCGGAAGGTATGCTTAATAATGATCAATTCATACCTGGACTGATAGAACAAAACTACCAGTCAAGCCTACTATGCCAGTGCGATTAGAGGCCTTTACGGATTAGTCCAATAGTCAACTACGAATACTTTTTCTAAGTGTGGCCCTAAGCTCGCTACAAATGCCTGATGAGCCGGATGTGGCGTATAGATTGAGTCCCTATCTTCCTCAGAGTCAAAGGTGAGCAGATAGCAATGAGTAAAGTCCTGATGAAAATTTTCAGGGCTATCATTGAGTCCCCATTCAAAATCCTTGATAATAGGTATCGCCTCGGGCAGTGCATTGAATGCATCGTTCAATCTATTGACATCCTCTTGGCTTGCGTCATCATTAAATTTAAAAATGACCACATGTCTCAGTAGCTTTTCTTTCTTAGCGGGCTCTTCCATCTTGGTAGTTTTTTCTGCTGTTGTCACAGCGTCGGCATTAGCTGTATCACAAGAGGACCATAGTAGCCCAAAAACAAAAAATAGGATGACACGGCTCAGATATTCAGTTCTCATAATTAATGATTGTGGCTTAAAGGTAGCTATAAACTATAGCTTGCGGATCCAGATATTGCGATAGCTCACAGGATTGCCATGATCTTGCAATTGTATGACATCATCACCATGGGCTAGATTCATTGGCAGGCCGATGTACTCAGTAGTACCTTTTATCTCTGTGTGGTTCTGTGTGAGGACTCCGTTATGCAAGACCGTCACATAACCTGAGGCGACCTTGTGACCGTCAGCATTAAACACTGGAGCCTTAAAAATAATGTCATACGTATTCCATTGGCCAGGTGGGCTCATCGCATTGACCAGTGGAGGTGTCTGCTTATAAATGCTCGACGCTTGACCATTAGAGTAAGTGCGATTATTATAATTATCCAGCACCTGGACTTCATATCGATTTTGCAAAAAGATGCCGCTATTACCTCTCCCCTGTCCTTCGCTTACGACCTCTGATGGAGCTCGCCACTCTATATGTAGTTGGCAGTCCCCGAACTTCTCCTTGGTAAATATCCCTCCAGTACCTCTTACGACCGTCATGGTGCCTTCCGAGACGTCCCAACTCACCGCTGAGGAATCCTCATGCTGCCAAGCATCCGCATGACTCCCATCGAATAGTATTATGGCATCCTCTGGAGCTGTATCGCTGTCTCCCGGCGTAACCACTCTTGGCTCCGGCTCCCACACTTCAGTAGCGACTGGATCGGTGATTTGTGCAGATATTGCTAACGAGATAATAGATAAAAGAGTTAAAAACGATAATTTGATGAGGTAATACATTGAGAC
>CAZJHC010000319.1:0-4537 GCA_964545645.1 uncultured Saprospiraceae bacterium | reverse complement strand
TGCTGGCGAGGGACACTTGATAATAGTGGGCAGCTCAACTTTGTAAGTATAACTTGTCCCTAATTCTAATTACCTACCACATAATACCCGCAGGTCGTATAAAAATTGCGTAACCACGGAATCATGTTAAAAGGAGGCAAAACCTTTCTGGTAGATAGGTTGAACTTAGTCTTGTAGTTCGGATTAGTCAAGTAGTGAGTCTTTTTTAAAATGTTGAGATCAGCCTGATCTGCACACCGTTCAAATCGCTCAAGACTTATACCGGTATCTACGATCTCGAGTCTCGTCTCTACTCCACGATCGCTTATACCTCCTAATTTCATGAGTCTGACGTACAGGTTTCGAGGAAGTAGATGAATGTATGGCGTTTTGCCTATCCATCCTTTTAGGACTTGTTGATGCCCTCCAAACGGCATTTGCCACGGCGGAAATCCAAAGAAGATGATGCCATCGGGCTTCATAAACGACTTAATATATGACATGAACCGTTCTTGATTAGGGATGTGCTCAATCACGTCACGGAGAAAGATAAGATCAAACTCGCCTAACTCTTCTGGCGAAGTCTTATAGATATCTTGGTTGATAATATTCACGTCATCATATCCAGAATCACTGAGATATTCAACTGCTCGCTCGAGCTGTTGAGTATTAATATCGACTCCAGTAACCTCCATCCCTCTTTCTATGAAAGGGATTAGGTTTCCACCTTCGCCACATCCTACCTCTAATATCCGATCGCCTTCGTTAAGCTTTTTGATCTCTTCAATAAACGGGATGACGTAATCACGTGTGGTGATACTCTGCTCATTGAAATATTGTCGACGATCCTTATGACGACTTTGCATAATTGTTTTTACTAATATGTATCACAATATCTCTAATTTCATCTTTAGAAATGATTTTTAGTCTTATAATTCCAACATATAATCGACTTGCTGAGCTCGAAGAGTTGATACCCTCTATCGAACAACAGAATTTTGAACTCTCATCCATCGAACTGGTCATTGTAGATGACGGCTCTACCGACGGGACAGAAGAGTATATTAAAAACTACAAGGGCCCGCTCGTCATCATCTATGAAAAACAGCAAAATCAAGGCCCTGGGCCAGCCCGCAACAGAGGCATGTCTCTAGCTACTGGTAAGTACTTTATATTTGTCGATTCTGATTGTCTCTTGCCTCCGCAGTATTTTTCTCACCTAGTAGCAGGAATTGAGTCTGAGGATTATCAGGCATTTGGAGGGCCTGATACTTATCATCCTTCTTTTTCGCCATTGCTCAAGGCCATTAATTATTCTATGACATCATTTATAGGAACTGGTGGTACAAGAGGAAGTAAAAAGTCAGTATCCAAATTTTATCCACGGAGCTTTAATATGGGTATATCCCGAACTGTATACGATATAATCGGGGGATTTGGATCAATGCGCCATGGTCAGGACATGGACTACTCCGCCCGCATTTATCAGGCGGGCTTTCAGGTAGGTCTGATTTCCGATGCATTTGTTTATCACAAAAGGCGGACCAGCTTATGGCGATTTTTTAAACAGATTCATAACTGGGGCGTCACTCGGATCAACCTGGCTGGACTTCATCCCAATATGCTCAAGCCGATTCACTTAGCACCAGCTTTCATATTAATTGCAGGGCTATTGATCTTGTTGTCTGCACCCTTTTGGTTATGGGGATTTGCACTGCTTAAATTCGGTCTTTTAGGTTTGGTCGCACTCATGATTTTCATCTCTATTCAATCATTTTTAGAGTATAGGTCTGTACAAGTAGCCCTACTTTCAATCCTTACACTATTCATTCAAGTCTTCGCTTACGCAGTAGGATCACTTAACGGCATCTGGCAGAAATGGATATTGAGAAAACCCATTGCAATCGGTATCACCAAGAACTATTACAAGTAGGAAAATCTATTTCTTTTTCTTCTTTCTCTTCTTAATCACTTTGTTCGTTTTTTTCTCAGTTGGTTTAGCAACCGTCTCAACAGCAAGATCTGAACTGCCAGATAAAGCGGGTTCTACTGGATTGAATCCAAGCCTATTATTCTTGAATTCATAAATCAATAGGCCAAAAATCAAGAACAATAAAATTCCAGAGGACGCCAAAGAAATCTTTTCACCTACATAGAATGATTGAGGTCTGAATCTAAACTCGATTTGGTGATTTCCTGCTGGTATCTCGACTCCACGCAACAGATAATTTACACGATACAATGGCACTTTGGCACCATCGATTGATACCTGCCAACTTTTACCATCAAACCATACCTCCGAGAAGACTGCAAATCCGTCCCCAGAGTTATTAGATTGATATACTATCTTATCGGGGGTGTAGTCAGTTATACTAATAGAACCGCTACTTGAATATTGTTTACTTTCCAATGTTGATCCATTCGGAAAATCTTTCAAACAGATCACCGCTGATTCTACAGTATTGAGCGTCTCAAGGGCAGCGTACTCGTCATCTGGGGTTGCTGCTGTTTCAATATTTTTAATAAACCATGCATTTCCTAAAGCACCTTGATTGATCTGCACACGCTCACTTTGCCCATCTTGTCCTCTCCCTATGAAGTACTTCGTGTTGAGCATATTCAGCACCGGCATGTGATTTTTGGTGATATAGCCCTCAAGCAAATCTTGATATCGACGCAATTTTACTGGATCATATCCACCGATGGTGTTATGATGATAAGAACCTAATGCTGAATTATAAGTGTCGATAGAGAAATCCTGAACTCGATAGGTATGTCGATCTTTTTCAAGGCTTAAGATTTGCTCATCTACCGGTCTCAGTTCATAGTGTGACTCAATCCTTTGCTCAGCGACGTAATCGTCAAAGCTCAAATAGCGATTATTGACTAGTACATTGTCAAATAGCCCAATCAAGACTAAAGCTCCTACCATCATATTGGCTTTGATCTTCTTCAAGGCAAACAAATACATTGTGCCAGCGGAAACAAGCAAAATCATAAAACTTCGGATGCTATCCCTGCTCAGCATACTTCGTCGATCTTGAATAAATATGGACAGATCTATACCCTGCTGCGAGTACCTTGCATCCGAAGGAGTTGTGAAACTAAACATATTAGGAAATACTAATATACCGGCCAAACATATAAGACCTAATGTGCCCAGAGCGATATAAAATGACTTATTGAATTCCGGAGTCCGCCCTTCTTTGACTAACTTATGAATGCCCATGACACCCAGAATTGTCATGAAATATGGGGTCACAGAGAGGATGGATTGTGGTGTCCTAAAACTGTTGTAGTAAGGGAAAGTATCGAAAATAAAGTGATTGAACCACTCAAGATTTTTGCCCATTGAGATCATGTAGGTCAGCACAACTCCTGAAACCAACCACCATTTGAGGTGTCCTTTGACATAGTTTGCTCCCCATAGAAACAGAAAGAAGGCCAATATGCCCACATACATCGGCGACTCTGTAAACGGTAATGCGCCCCAATAAAGAGGCGCCCGTTCGATTCTATGAGATTTAAATGATTCTGATTTAGTCGATACAGGCTCGCCTGATGATCCGCCATTAAATCCGGGGATTACAGTGGCCACTAAGTCAGTCCAATCATTAGACCAAGTCATCGCATAGTCCCAGTCCAATCCACCTTTATTCCCAGAACTCTCTCCTTCTACTTTGGCAACAGCCTTTTTGAGTATTTTCTTCCCTCTCAATGATTGTTCTGAATGAGCTTGTAGACTCCATATGGTCGTTATGCTTGAGCCCAGACTTATCAGTGAACCACTGACTACTACCAGTGCTCCTATGAGTAGATGTTTTATTTGAGTGCGATCTTTATAAACCTGGATGGCCTTGATTACACCATAAATCAAGAAAATCATGAACACGTAATAGGTCATCTGAGGGTGTCTCAAAAACAAGGACATGCTCATGGCAAAAGTGAAAAATATACCCCCAAGTATATATTTCTTGTGTTCAAAAATATGTATCACAGACAGAATGATTAAAGGAGTATAAACCAACACATCTATTTTACTGGTGTGCCCTGCCTTCCATAAGATAAGATTTGTCAATGGGAGCACAGTAAGAATAGACAACAATAATGACATCATGTTGTCAAATTTGAACGCCATCCTACCTAATAAGAAACTAAATAAGAACCCTATAAAGAAAATAGAAACGGGCTTCTCCATACCTAGCCTGACAATCTTGTCAAGATATATCGTCAAATTATTGCTACTTGGAGCCCCATATAAATTTGACATGCCTGAAAATTGGGCAGGGTTCCAGATAAATCGGTCATTATGCTCTTTGTTATAATCCCTGAGCGCCTTAACCTTAGATTTAGACTGAATATCATCTCCTCGTTGTAAAGTCTTACCCTGAAATTCTGGAAGAAACAATATAACAGTCAGCAGTAACAGTGCTACAACTGGCCAAACCGTCCGAAGTATAGACTTAACATTCATAATTTATCATTGATTGACCTGACAAGATAATTCAGGTCAGTTGTTATTTCATAATATATCAAAAAAAGACAACATATGTTAGAT
>CAZJHC010000318.1:0-4539 GCA_964545645.1 uncultured Saprospiraceae bacterium | reverse complement strand
ATATTAACTACTGCAGCTAAAGGTATCGCAGAGATCATAACGGTACCTGGATATATAAATGTAGATTTTGAAGATGTCAATACGGTAATGAGAGGCTCCGGTATTTCCATCATGGCTAGTGCCATTGCAGAAGGGGAGGAGCGAGCAAGAAAGGCAATCGATGAGGCAATGAATTCACCCTTGCTGGAGGATAATGATATACGTGGGGCGCAACATATCTTGTTAAATATCACCTCGGGCAAGAAAGAAGTAACAATGCAAGAAGTCGGAGAGATTACTGATTATGTACAAGAAGAGGCGGGCTATGGAACAAATATTATCTGGGGCAATTGTCATGATGAAAGCCTAGGAGAACAGCTATGTGTTACATTAATAGCTACGGGTTTCAGAGCATCCAAGAGTGGTGTATCTACAGACGCCGTTAAAGAAACTAAAGTTAGGGTGCCACTTGACGAATCCCAAGAATGGACTGAGTCCAACGGCATCTCGGTAGGAATGTCAGCTGGTGAAGATAGTCATACGGTGGACTTTGAGGAAGATGATGTAAGACAGACTATAGAGGCCCTCAATAACCACATTAGCCATAGCCATACTCAAGAAATATCAACGGCAAATGACGAAGCGTCAATGAGATCTGAGGCTGAAAAGGAGAAATTAAGAAAGCTGGACGATGCTCGTAGAAGTTATATGCGCAATACTATTGCACCAAGCTTTGATAATCCGCAGGCAATTAATGACATGGAGAATGAGCCTGCCTATAAACGAAGACGAGTAAGTCTTGAAGATGTTGATGCGATACGTGAAGCTAATCGAATGTCCAATTTTACTGTTGGGCCTGATGCCGATAAGCCTATAGGTAGGACAAACAATAGCTTCTTGCATGAAAATGTCGACTAAAAGAAAAAAGTTTAGCGATTTATATATTATAAAAATAAATATGTATATATTGTAACAAATTGAGACGATTATATATTCAATAAAGATTGAATGTGAAAATATAAACCCCGATTGTAGTAGTAGGTTGCCACGGCAATCGATAACAGACGAAAACGTGTCTTTTTATCAACTATCATATTAAGGAAGAGATACTACGCAATCAATGACAGCTTGACATTCTTACTGTGATAGCTAAGTTGTCTGGGTTTCATGGACTAATGATGGATTTCGTCTTTTTATTATAATCTTTTCCTTTTTATGAGATTGGTTTATTAAAAAGTTGCCCCGACGCCTTGTCGGGGTTTTTTTATGTAAGAAGGTATTATTAGAATTGTCTTATCGCCCTAACCTTCAAACTTGACAAATTTCGAGAGAAACTTGATGCACTGGGTGTATTATTCAGGACATTATCGGGGTCAAATTCTATCGCTTCAGCATTTGAATGTTCACCAAAATTGCCAGCTATAGCAACAGAAGACCAATACTTTGACTCGCCAAACTCTCCGATGTTTTCATTATCACCAGTGGCTCCTGGATCGATTCGTTGATACATTTCAACTAATTCTCCTCTACATGGCAAGTACCAATTACTAAAGCCATTTAAGTTTAAATTAGAACATAATCTTACAGCATCATTGTTACTATTACATGTAGCATTAAGAATGTCTAATGTATTTTGTAATCCGTCTCCAAGCTGTAGGGCTGTAGCGCCATTAATGGCAACTTGAAAACAGCCCCATTTAGTACCAGTGCTTTGATCTTGTGAGGCAGCCACAAACCAGTGCCCATTGGCGATAAATTGAAAATGATTCCGCCGCCATAACTTAACCCAATGAAATCATCTGTGGTAATATGCATTATGCCATTGAGTATTGCGAATGGTGGAATGTTAAAATCTTCTCCTTCTCAATTAATCACAATCACATCAGAATATTTTTGACCAGTATCTATATTGAAAAGATGGACAAAATATCGACCTGGCTTGACATTCCACATATTGATCGTATTGAAGTAATCCAATCGTTCATCAATGTGATATAGTTTTTTGCCACTTTCGGCATATATTCTGAGTGAGTATTGATTTGGATTGATATTGCTAATGTCTAGCATCGGGCGTTGTTTTTTGAGCACTCGGATATGAGGGTCAAAGTCTCTTATACCCTTTATATCAGTTAGTTCAGCAAGATCATAGTAGTTGTCATTGTTGGCTGACTCTTCACAGTACATGCGATTAGCCAATGTATGGTCCAATATAAAAGGGTTGACCTTGTTGTCTTGATATAGAGCAATTTTAAGATTTCTACTCCGCTCCATTTTGTCAGTCGGATCCTCTTGATGCCATTGACACAGGTCTTTTCGCATAGACTCAAAGTAAGTTGGATCTGACTCGATAGCAGCCTCCCTGTACATAGTATAGAAGTAGAATATGGATCTGGCGACATCACCCTTGAGAGACTCTTTTGGTTCTATCCATACCTCTCTTGAATTAGGGTAGTATAGTTCATTATACTCTTTGATGGTTTCATTGGATAGATAAGTAGTTTCTTTAAAGTTATGCTCTCCATTAATCCACTCTGATGTACTTAGATCGTCTATTGTTTTATAATGTGGCGTTCGATGATCGCTATATAATTGATTGCTTATTGGGATCAAATTATAAAGATCTGAGTAAGCATTTCTATACTTGGTACTTGCGCCTTTTGATTTGGGATATAAATGAGTTACTCTGACTGATTCAGATTTGTTTGCAGTATGGAGTAAGTATAAGGCGGGATAGGCTTCTTCAGCAGGTAGGTTAATAGATCTATCTGAGTAGAAGGTAGTAATCGTGTTGTTTTTATTGTAGATATCAGAAAGTAGTATTCGTCGAGCGTCTTGATATATTTCGACAAAATTGGGCTTATAAGTTTCCACTATTTCTTTCTCGAGTTCAATGCCACTTAAGCCAGTATAGATAGGCGCTTGACACCATAAGTCTATACCTAATAGCATTATTACTATAGCTAAATTCACCCGATTCATACGTCTAATATAATGAGGGTCTTTGAAACCAAAGACTTATATGTTGTAATATCTTTATTTTTTCTTTATATGATTAATTGCTATATGTTATAACAACAAGATGAATCTATTAGACCTTTTTGTTCTTTTATATTTGTTAATTTGTACATGTCATAAATGGTCTTGTTTTGAAAGGTTATATCCACTATGATTCAGGCCAGTTACAATAACGAATATTCGGGATGCCTACTAATAAACATGCTATTATAAGATATCGTACCATAGATAGATGTCTCCGGGATCGCAATGGCATCTGGAATTGGAAATCTTTGTCCGATGCTTGTATACAAGAGATTTATGGTGCGACGGGGATCACTGTCAAGTTGTCCGAAAGGACAATTAAAGGGGATCTCGCAGATATGAGACGCAATGATATACTAGGGTACTATGCACCTATCGAATATGATCGTAAGGAGAAATCTTATTATTACTCAGATCCCGCTTATGCCATCAGTGAAATACCAATCAACAAAGAGGATAAATCTCAGCTTACTCAAGCACTTGAGATTTTGAAGCAATTTGGGGGATTTTCTGAGGCGTTAGGAGTACAATCTATAGTGACTAAACTCCAGCATACAATTAACAATCGATCCAGCGTGACCAGATCTGTGATCAAATTTGATCATCCTTTGGATGCGCCAGGACAAGAGTGGACGTATGAGATATACAAGAAAATAATCGATAGACAAGTCTTATCAATAGATTATAGACCTTTTGGTCGAGATCGAGCAACTCATACATTAAGCCCATACCTTCTTAAGGAGTATCAAAAGCGATGGTACCTTATCGGTTATAGCCATCAGAAAGATCAAGTTCGGACATTTGCACTCGATAGGATTGCTGACATTAGGGAGAGTTTTTCAGACTTTTACTTAAAAGAAGATTTTCACGCTGACCAATATTTTGATGATGTCATAGGCCTGACTGTTGATTCTGGTAGCCAAAAAGAAAGAGTCCTTTTTAAAGCTTTAGGATTACAGATTCATTATTTCAAAACTCGCCCTATCCATCCATCACAAACTCTAATAAAAGAGTATGATGACCACGCCATATTCTCTGTGACACTGATAATCAATTATGAATTGATCAGCGAGTTATTCTCTTATCGAAAGGGGATTGAAGTAATCGAGCCACTCCATTTACGCCGTCAAATCAAAGAAGAAATAAAAAATATGGATTTACTCTATAACTGATTTAGGTAGATACCCTTGGATTCTTTGACCTTGCTCCTGTTACATTAGACCCATGAAAAATGGAGTCAAGATTTTTTTCATATTAAATATTATTATCATGTATAAAGAGTGCACGATCAGCAATATATTAGCAGTATAATTATTAATTAACCCTAAAAATCATCACAAAATGATACCTGAGAAAAACAATACGCTGCATATTCTAATACTTGTCGATGAGAGTGCCTCCATAAAAAAGCTTAAAGGTGCTCTCGTCGAAAGTATTAATGATACAATAAAAACCATTAAGAAAAAACATCAACCTCAAGACGGCAACACACAGCAGACATCTTTAATCACATTTAACGGT
>CAZJHC010000317.1:0-4561 GCA_964545645.1 uncultured Saprospiraceae bacterium | reverse complement strand
CTATAATATTGCTAGTTGAGTGTGGGATAAACTTGACCAATCCCCAAGTATCGGTACCTCCAGCATTACGTTCTCTCACAAACGTACCTTGATTTCGTACGGTATAAAACAATCGGTCTCCCTCTAGCGTAATGCTCTGTGAAACAAACAATGCATTGGGGTCAAAGGATGTAGAGAAACCCCAATTATCATCACCACCCAAGTCCCGTTCGTATATAAAAATATCACCATTAGCTACTGGAGTTACAATAAGTGTTCTATCTGTAAGTGCAAGTCCCCAGCCAAAAGTATTATTAACATTCGTAGGGGCCTCGACGATAGCAAGTTCTCCCCAGTTATCTATACCTCCCAGATCTCTTTGGAAGATGTATACCGCTCCAGGAGCGGCGTTGTTGAAGCTCCTAGTTGTCTGCTCGCTTACAGCAATGAGGTCGCCATAGATTTCTACATGCCATCCAAAGTAGGTCTCGTTGCGAGGAAGCGATGGAGTAAGTGTCTTGATCTCAGACCAAGTATCTGAACTGGCATCATACTTATAGACTAGTGCTAGACCAGAAAAACTTGAGGTAGAAGCACCACCAGCTGGGATACCCACTACAGCATAGTCACCTTCCATAGCCACTCCCGTACCTGTCTCTCCTCTCACTGGTAGTGATATGTCACTCCGGTCTAGCTGTTTAATAAAATCTATGCACTGGGTCTTCACACTTTGGATGGTGAAGAGGATCGTAAAAACGGTAAATAAAAATCTCATCATTGAACTATTGAATTAAATACTCAGGTGTGATTTAGATTTGCCGCTGCTTAAGCAGATGTCATTGCATCCATTTTCACATTCATTGCTCTATTTCGCATAGGAGTCGGAGAAATAGATGAATGAAAAAATGAGCAAAGGGCATTAAAATCAACCTTAAATACAATAAGACAAAGATATCTGATAGATAGATGCGCTAGTGTCACCTACTTAGGGGACAGCATTACGATAGAGGCACCCATATAAGGTTAATATAGAAGGCTTGAGCAAGTTTAATACCTCCAATTATATCTCCCCTTTTAAAGACTTAGTGATTATTTCACTTCGGCTATTGATGTGTAGTTTTTTGAAAATTCTTTTAACATGCGTACTTACCGTATTGGCACTGATGCCTAGTCTACTTCCAACTTCTTTATAGGTTAGTCCTTCCACAATGCAAGAGACAACTTGTTTCTCCTTTCCAGAGAGTTTACTTCCACTTTGCCTTTTAGGGGAGAAGTAATTGATGACTTTCTTGGCTATGATGGGTGTCATAGCAGCTCCACCACCTCGATAATTATTGATCTCCTCTACGAGTTTAGGCAGTGACATACTTTTAAGCAAATAGCCAGAAGCACCAGCACATAGCGCTTTGAAAATCCGGTCTTCATCCTCGAATACAGTAATCAAGATAATATCAGTTACTTCGCTTTTCTGTTTTATCATACTTATGCCTTCAATACCAGACTTACCTGGAAGTCCTATATCAGACAAGACAAGGTCTAGATGCTGATCCTGCCATTTCTCAAAAAAAGATTCTACAGAGTCCGCTGTGATTACAACATCTATATTATCCCGCTGAGATAAAAACAATTCGTATGACTTACGTACTCTAAGCGCATCCTCGATGATGGCGATTTTTATGTTTCCTGCTCCGTACATAGACGCTTGGCTTTTTCACAAAAATAAAGACTATTAGACAATGTTTCTATCCCATACATAGGTGATAATTTTAATAAACAGTTCTGATACTCCTTACATTAAAAATCTGGCAAAATAAGTACTACCCTAAAGGACTCTTCTGACTTTTCTATATCCAATCTGCCCCCTATCAGCTTGGCTCTTTCTTTCATAGTCTGTATACCTTGGCCATTGCTCCAGCCGCCATGTGTTTTTATCTGTCGCTCTGAACTATTATTATTGATCGATAAGTTAAGGTCTCTATTTGGTTGAACGATCTTCACTTTTACATGACTTGCAGAACTATGCTTGACTATATTATGGATGGACTCTTTAAAGATCAAATAGATATTCTTTTTGAAGGTTAATGTCAGAATCTTCTCCATATTCATACCCACTGTATCCATGCTAAATGAAATATCCATAGGAGATAACAAAGAATTCATCACATGATTCATCTTAGTTATCATGTCACCGAGTGTACAAGAACTGTCATCGATCGTCCAGATCACATCACTCATTGCCGATATCGCTTCCCTTCCTTTGTCCGAAATCTCCTCAAGGTATTCTTCTTGCATAGATCCTCCATCTATATTTTGGGCTAAGTCAGTTAGGATCGTTATCTCTGTTAGCATCGCCCCTACTTCATCATGCAAGTCTTTTGATATATTCTGTCTTACCAGCTGGACTTTGGCTATCTGTCGAAATCTCCATCGATAAAAGAGGTAAAAACACAGAACTGCCATCAAAGCTAAAAGGGATAAAAACCACCAGCGTTTATATATTGGCGCAAGAGAGCTTATTTTTATCGGCTTTGCTAAATGAGCAACTTGTCCCCCTTTTGAAGTCCCCCTTATCTCCAGCTCATAATTACCTGCTGCAAGATCAATAAGATCTATGGTATTCGCATTTCCTATTAGTGTCCAAACTTGATCTCGAGACTTGCGATAGGCATAGGCATGATCTGCAGGGGACATAAAGTCTGAAATACCAAAACGTATTCTTACTTGCCCACGATTTTCATTTACTACGATGGGCTTATCTGTGATCATACTATGATTCAAGGTGTATTCTCTTTCTCCATCAGCAGAGTTGACCATTATTTCAGAAACAAATAATTTCAGTTGGTCTTCAGGCTTAGTTTCATGAGACTTCCTGATTTTCACAATTCCATTTAAGGTACCTAGATAGACCTCACCCTCTTCCGTGACTAGGTGAGCGTATCTATTGAACTCGTTGTTGCTGATCCCGTCCTCTTCGAAGTAGTTAGAGATATGACCATTATTTTCATCATACTTTGCCAGACCAAAATCAGTGGGAAACCAAAAATGATCACCATCGAAATTAACACTGTAGACTACATCATTCGGCAGACCATTGAGCTTGTTCAATCTCCGAAGGAAATTGAATTCTTTATCTAATATGACTACACCATTTCCTTGAGTAGCTAACCACAGCTTGCCTTTATTTCCAATGTAAATATCATTGATATTTGCCTGATTAAACTCAGGCATCGACTGGTTAGCTAATTCTCGGACTACTGTAAAGGTCCTATCATATTCCTTTAATCCAAAGTGGGATCCTACATATATGTTCCCATTTCTAGCAAGGGTTATCGAGTTCACTTGATCTGATCGAGCACCAATCCTTCTTAAAATCGTATCTTGATTCAGATCATATTCTACCAAGCCTTCATCACCGCCTACCAAGTAGGTATTATCTAACTTCTGAGTAACGAGCCCACCTATGTTGAGTTTTTTTACAAGTTCTACTTGATCATCTGCCTTGAATATTTTAGACCGACCAGTCGATATTCCAAAGTAGGTATTAGGTCCTAGGGATTCAATGTCCATGAATTCTTGTCCTAGATTTCTCCTAGCACTAACAGAGTCCTTAGTTCTAAGTTCAAGATTTGCGCCTTGACTGTATATGAGATCTCCGTTGTCTCTTTGTACAATTTTACGAATGGCGGTGCTATAGCTACCGGAAGAATTTTCTTGTTTTTCCAGTATGTTAAAAGCAGACTCTTTAAACTGCAGTATCAAAATGCCAAAATTGGTAGCAAGAAAGTGGTCTCCATTTTGGCTATATAGATGGTCTTCTATTCTAACATCATCGTGAGGAAGTTTGCCTGCATTAACGAGTAAATCATCACCTTGATAAAGCAACATATCTAAAGAATCTTTATAGACGACCAGCGTCTTGTCATCAAATACCAGCGTCGTTTTAAATTTATGAGCATCAGCAATAAGTACATCTTTCTCTGCGAGTGAACCCTTATCTACCTCTCTGCCCGTGTTAGTCATGATGAGCGTTTCTCCGCCCTTAGAAAAACAATGACGTCTGTTCCTTGCGTCCTTATAAGAGTTAGGATGAATCTTATATCTATTGATGAATTGAGTAACACTACCATCTCTGACATTATAAATAATATCATACTGTTCAAAAATCAAAAGCAGGTGCTCATCATCCGTCAGTTCACTGTATGTAAATTGATTACGTCGACCAAGATTTTCACTGAAAGGGAAAGGCTCGAAAGGCTGAAAAGTACCATCAGTGTAAGAAAAAACTCGATATCGTCCCACTGCAAAGAGAGAGCCGTCCGAAGTAAATATGAGTTTTCTGATAAAGGGATTTGACTTTTTGCCTTCAAATTCTTGTGCATAAAAAGCTCCCTCTAACGCATTATACTTGAGCACTCCATCGGAGGTGGCTAGGAACATCTCCCCTTTCGTACTTCTCTCGAGATCATAAACAGCTGTAAACTTATCTCCTCTTCCATTGTACACATAATCTAGAAATTGATGGCCATCATAAAATTGCAAGCCCAGGTCAGTTCCTATCCAGATCAAACCAGCAGTGTCTTGT
>CAZJHC010000316.1:0-4654 GCA_964545645.1 uncultured Saprospiraceae bacterium | reverse complement strand
GCATACCCTACCAGTATAGAGTCTAAGTTGGAAGAATGGGTCGGAAGTATGAGGACCGACCCTTTATCAAAAAGGGCTCTGATATGATTTAACGGTCCAACTATTCTGAATTTGTCAAGTACCGCTTCTTTAGAACCCCAGAAGGCTCTTTTGTCATGAGCCACAAAAGGATTAAAGACAGCACCAAACAATAACGTCAATACCTTGCGAGCAAATTGAAAAGTCTTAGGCTTAAAGTCACTTACTATTTCTTCGGCATATCTATTTGAAATGCGAACTATTATTTCTTTTAATGCATCGGACGGATCATCAGTAAGAACTGTTTTGCTCAATTCATTCTCTAGCTTCTTCCAGTACTCTATCTCGTTAGGTGGATCAACCTTGAGCGCATTTGATCGCACTCTTAGTTTTTCGCTATAGATGGTTTGGTTGAGTATTTGAAGTAATTCTTCCTCATTTCTATCTCTTAGTAGGTACGATACCGTCGCATCACTAAGCAGTTGCACTTTCTTATCCCTTTGCTGATAAAACTCTGTAATAGGCCACTTAGCAACGTCCTTGATGATATGCTCTCGTTCTTCCATATATTACTGGTCCTCTTGGGAGGATATTACATCTGTAATAAGCTCCAATATTTCCTCTCTACCTTTGCCTTTCTCGGCGGATGTAACTATATGTTGCGGCATATCCTCCCACGTATCTCTAAGGTGGCTATAAAATGCTACAGTGCTGGTCTGTAGCTCCTTAACTTTCAATTTATCCGTCTTAGTAAAGATTAAAATAAATGGAATCTGATGCTCGCCAAGCCAATCTATCATTTCTAAATCAATTGCTTGTGCGGGTATACGTGCATCTATAAGTAAAAATACACAACACAGCATCTCTCGTCTTAACAAATATTGCTCTATCATCCTCCCCCACTTCGATCGCATTTTCTTAGAGATCTTAGCATAGCCATAGCCCGGAAGATCAGCGAGCACCCAACTGTCCTCAACCGTGAATAAGTTGATATGCTGAGTTTTGCCAGGGGTACTCGAGGTCTTGGCAAGCTTTTTACGATTGCAGATATAATTAATCAATGAAGACTTGCCGACATTAGACCTCCCAATGAAACAAAATTCTGGTAGTCCAATCTGAGGTGCTTTTTCGAGTGATGGGAAGCTGCCTTCAAAGGAAACGTCCTGAATATGAAATTTTGGTATAGAGTTTGACATATACTAATTATCAAAACAAAAATAAAACTAACTTTAATTCTTGATGCAGCACGCTGCAACTGTTAAAACCTAACCGACCCTAAGTGAATTCTTAGGGTTTTTTTATTTCTTCAAAGTTCGACTAAATCTGCTCTTATCAAAAACCAAGTATGTATTATCAACGTTATTCTTGCAGTTATTAAAATGCCTCGATGAAAAAAGCCCAGGTCCTCATATGCGAATCTAACTTCTTACTCAAAGAAGGCATCAAGACTGTTATCGACAGGAATCCATTCTTTGAGCCTGTACAAGAGGCTAAATCACATGAAGACTTAGAATCCAAACTTAAGAATCGCTTCTATGATATCATCACCATAGATTATGCTGATGAGCCCCACTTTGGACTCGACAGTGTCTCATTCATCCAAGAAATAGCTCCTCAGACCAAAATACTGATCATATCTAATGAAGAAAACAAAAGGGCCATCTACGATGTACTCAGTAGAGGTGTGACTAATTATGTCACCAAGAACTGTCGTGATCAAGAGATATACAAAGCGCTCGACGCCTGTCAGAACGATGAAAAATATTATTGCGGTAAGATATTGGATATTATCATCGATAAGACCTTTGGGGATGATGTATTAAATGAAAAAGACGAGCTGTCCCTTACCTCTCGAGAGACAGAAATAGTTAGTCTCATCGCTCAAGGAAAAATGGCTAAGGAAATATCCTCAATTCTCAACATAAGCATACACACGATCTACACTCACCGAAAGAATGTGATGAAGAAGTTGCAAATCAGCTCTCCAGTAGAATTGATAACTTATGCCATCAACAAGGGCATCGTTAAGCTTTAAGGTGAGCCATCAATTAAGACTCTGTAATATCTCCGCCTGATCATACTCTCTAAAGTCTACAGCACTTACTCCGGAGACGCCTTGTTCTTTTAAAAAGACCCCATAAAGAATGTCTACCTCTGACATTGTAAGCTTATTATGAGTGATTACAATGAATTGTGATTGATCACTAAACTTGCGTATGATGTTGTTGAATTTGAGCACATTGACATCATCAAGAGGTGCATCGACTTCATCAAAAATGCAAAACGGTGCCGGCTTAAGCAAGTAAAGTGCGAATAAGAAGGAGGCAGCGGTAAGGGTCTTCTCCCCTCCTGATAATTGGTTAATAGATTTTGGTTTCTTCCCTTTGGGCTTAGCCACAATTTCTATCCTCGCTTCTAACGGATTCTCCGCATCCAATAGAACTATATCACAGTCATCATCTTCTGAAAACAACCCTTGAAACACTTCTTTAAAGTTGGCCTTAATGAGTGCTAAACTCTCTGAAAATTTAGCTGCAGCAGCCTCTTCTATTTCTGACATAGTCTCCTCAAGAGATTTTTGTGCAGCAAGGATATCGTCTCTTTCTTTGGTTATATATTCATGGCGCTCCTTAATCTCGTTATATGCCGTGATCGCCATTGGATTTATTTCGCCAAAGCTGCGTAATCTATGCTGTGTCTTGTCACGCTTGATAATTAATTCTTGAATATTTATTGACTCCAAGTTCTCGACAACACGACTTTCGATATCAATCGAAAACTCTATCTCTGACCGGTCCTTGATAGCCTGAGCATCAAACTTAAGAGTTGATAACTTTTCGCTTAGATTATGAATCAAATTATCCTTCTGATTTAACTTACTTTGCTCAGCACTTAGCTTTTTCTCTAATTCAAATATTTTGCCCTTCTCTTTATAGTAAGTATCCTCATAGGAGTTAAGCTTTTGTTGTAATTGATCCTTTTTGGTATATAGGCTACCAAGCTCACTTTTGAGTGACTCTAATTGATTTTTTTGTTCAGAGATTGTAGCAGATATTTGTCCGTTTTGATTGATTTTAGATTGTATAACTTGATTGATACTGTTTTGCGTATTCTCCTGAAAATCAAGATCTTTTTGCAATAGCTGCAACTGATTTTCTTTTTGATAAACCTTTCTATTGGCCTCTTCTTTCTTTTGAGATTGTAGTTGCAATTTTTGATAGATATTTCCAATCTCGGCAGACAATTGCTCATCAGTCATTGCCTCCGATTTAATATTTAATAGTTTATCAAAATCTTTTTCTTGTAAACCTATTTTGGCTGCGATAACGGTTCTTTGGGCATTGTTGTCGGCTATCTGGGCTTCAAGTTGCGCTACATTAGATGCTTGATTGTTAAGTTGACTTTGTAATTGATAGAGCTCTCTTTCTATATTTTGTTTTTTTAGGTTGGTCTGAGCGATGTCAATTTTGCAAGATTTCAATTCATTATGTGCTACGATCAACTTTTGCTGCTGTTTGGCTAGTGTCGTCTTGTAATCTTCGAGGTCTGAAGTCAGGCTTACATATTGATCTTCAAGTTTTTGTAATATCTGTTTGCGACCCAATTGAACCCCTTCAAACAAAGTATTAGATCCTCCATATATAAAGCCAATGGAAGATATCTTGTAGTGAAACATATCCAAGGTCGTCTCCCCTACTTGAGGATTATTCGTTCGCTCTTTAGATTGGGATATATAAACTCGATGGCTGAGGTTACTTATCAAATCCGAATATGAATCAGAGTAAGATATGACATCTTGTAACCTGAGATGCTCCTTGCTGATAGGAGTAACTTTATCTGTGGCCATCTCCTCTAAAATCAAAAAGTGCACTTTTCCCTTTTGAGCATCTTTAACCTCTTGCAAATAAGCATTGGCAGACGCCCTATCTGCGACGATAATATGATGCAACATATCTTGAAAGAATAGTTCTACTATAGAGGTGTATTGCTCATCATTGACTGAGATAATATCTGACAGTATGGTGATGTCCTCATGTTTATCCAACAGATAAGACACTGCCTGAGGAACTCCTTCATTTTTCTCGATAACATTGGTAAGAAATTTAATGCGCTGATGAATAGATGAATGATTGAGCCGCTTGCTCTGGAGTTCTGACTTAATTTTATCTAGTTCTTTTTCTAAGGCTTTTACTTCAGACTCATGCTTATCTTGCGATGAAGTTAACTTAGTTAGGTTAGTAGTGACTGTATTTTCTTCTTCTTTTAGTTTTTCCTCTTTTATTTTGATTGGTTCGCTATTGTTTCTCAGTACTTGGATGCGATCTATGTACTGCTGATGATTGTTTTCAAGTAGTTGATTTTCTGTTTTTAAGGTTTCTAGAGATATCTGTGCATTTCTGACTATCTGTTGATGTTGTGCTGCTTCAGACTTGATTATGTTTTCTTTTTGTCTCAGCGATGTATGCGTGTTATGGAGATCATCGTATATTTTAGATAAGCGCTCATGCTCTAACCTAACCTCCTTAAGTTCTGCAGTAATTTCGGTGATACTCCCCTTGATCATACCGACCTTTTGCACGGTAGATTCGAGATTCTTTTGTTGTTTCGCTATGTCTTGTTTATTGGTATTTAGTAG
>CAZJHC010000315.1:0-4659 GCA_964545645.1 uncultured Saprospiraceae bacterium | reverse complement strand
ATCCCGTATTCCTACGATGGATAGATGTTTTGGGATATTGTCTCTTGATTTCTTGTCTTAACCCAGTATCCTTAAGACTTGTATACAAGTGATTACGAATCTGATCATATAATGTGTCCTTAAGAGAATGATGTCTATAGTCAGCTAAAGACTCCTCTTTGAATACAGCTATAGAGCCATCGCTGAGCACTCCTCTTAATTCTATGACTTTATCTCTGGTGCAGCCATATATAATCGAGGTAGTCCCCGATGAGTTATTGCCTACCATACCTCCTAATGTCGCCCTGTTGGCCGTGGAGGTTATAGGACTGAAGAATAACCCTTGTGGAGCTACATGGTGATTTAATTGATCACGTATAACCCCAGGCTCTACATGAGCCCACTGTTGCATATGATTGACCTCTATGATCTTATTCATATACTGGGATACATCTACAACTATTCCTGCCCCTACTGTTTGTCCTGCCAGCGATGTCCCTGCTGATCGAGGTATTAAAAAACTATCAATTTCTGATACAAAATGTACCAGTTTGACAATGTCCTCTTCGGATTTGGGGATAGCAACCGCTAATGGCATCTCTCTGTAGACTGACGCATCTGTAGCATATAGAGATCTCATAGTATCATCATAATACAAGTCTCCCTCAAGGTCTTTAGCAAGAACTTTCAGCTTACTCGCATATTTTTGGGCCATATTCATATAGGATGATAAACGATCTCTACATATTTATGCCTAAATATGCGGAACCTTCGGAACTAATAGCAATCAAATCTAATTTTAGATTATGTATCAACGGATTAATTTAGTATCGATGCTACGATATGTAAGCATATTCACTTTTGTATTTTTTTTCGTTCACCACGGAATATCGCAAATTACTAACGACTACTTTAAGCTCAATAAGAGAGCAGGATTCTTCGATGGAGCATTTGAATTAACCATAGAGTCGATCACCAATGATGAATATGAAATAAAATATACTACAGACTTATCTTCACCCAACGCAACATCACCTACTTATACAGATCCGATTACCATTGACCAGACAACCGTTGTCAAGTTTAAAGTCTTTGCATCTGAAGACACATCACAAGTCCTTACTTACTCCTACATCAATATTGAGGAGTTACGTCAAAATCAACATATGACTCATGTAAGCCTTGACAAGCTTACTAAAGCCTTGAATGCAATCCCAATCATCTTAGTCTCGGGCGAGCAGATAGATCCTGTAGATCCTGAGCGTGTAGAGGTGCCCGTCGCAGCTGAGTTCATTTGGAATGATCCACTGATGAACAATCACATGATTAATGCTGGTCTTCAGATATGGGGAGATAGTCCGACTAATCCCAAAAAGAATTTTCGATTAGAATTCAAGAAAAAATATGGAAGCAAAAAATTTAAAGCAGACATATTTAACAATGTTCCATACTTGAAAAACAAGAAATACATACCTGCGGTTAGCAAGTTTGACAAATTGCTCTTCAGAGCAGGTTCTCAAGATGGCCTCAATGCCGAATTTAGTCATGAGTTAACACCACAATATATTAGGAACAGAGTTATGTATGACATTAGTCTTAACGCAGATCTATTAGCTCCACATGGACGATTTGTCCACTTATTTTTGAATGGACAATACTGGGGTCATTATCATCTGATGGAGCGTCCCGATGAAGTATTCTTTGAGGATTATCTTGATGCTGATAAAGACAACATAGAAATTTTCAAGTCTGGGGAAGTTTGGTACAAGTATCATGATCAGGATACAACTTATTGGGAACAGATGATTCACTCTCATAAGACCACCACAGATACGGACCTTCTCAAACGGCTCCATACTATGGATTGGCAGCAAGCGGCCAAATATTTGATTTTTATGGGTTACTGTTCTGGTCATGATTGGGGACTGACTAAAAATGTTGTTGGCTATAGAGATTTTGCTGATAGCAGTACGGGCTTTCAATTTATGCTCTATGACATTGACTTTAGTTTAGGAAATGGTGGAAAGTGGCACCCAGAAAGTGCAAGTTTACCCGATTTTTTCAATGCCCCATTCAAATCGTCTGGGCCAGTACCGCAATCACTACTAAACAATATCGACTTTAAAATGGCCCTAATGGACGCCCTACAATACCTTTGTATTGATGAGGACGGACTCCTCACCCCTAATAGTGTAAAGAAGTATTACTTGTATCGAGCAAAAGAAGCTAAAATATCTTTAGCTGCAGAAGAAGCTCGCTGGGGGCTTAATGATTATCAAAGTTACGGATGGCATATAGCCGTTGATAGCTGGGAGGTTAATGAAGAGTGGGAAAAAGAAAAGAGTCGCATCATCAAAGACTATATACCTAAACGAACCAAAGCATTAATACAGCACTTTAAGGACAACCTATTTTTATCCAAGCTCAAGGCCGTGACCTACAAAATCGATACAAAGAAGAATCGCATAAAACTAAAGAACCCTAATCGATCAGGACAGATATACTATATGCTCGACGGCAGCGACCCACGTGAGGATGGAGGTACACTTTCTAATGATGCAGTGCTCTATAAAGACCCTCTCTCATGGCAGGGCCAATTGATTCTTAAGGCACGAGTATATGATTCTAAGGTTGACCCAACCTCGATAGATGCTTGGTCTCCAATCATAACTAAGATACCTACTACTAAATAGTGACATGCCATCCTATACCAAAGTAGCTTGGGCGTTCAAAAGTAAAACCACTTTGCTGAAAGTAATTATTGTTAATGGCTGTTTCCATAGCTGAACCGTTATCACCATTTCTGAGTGTATAGGATAACAGCAATCTGTTCTTTTTACTCATAAAATAGCTCAATGTTATCTCTGTATAACGATCTGTCCCTGAAAATGTCCGCATCACGTTGGCTTGAGCTACTTCATTAGGAGTATCTACGCCCACAAAAGAGGTGTGTGATATAGCCATGCTTACATACTTAGA
This sequence comes from uncultured Saprospiraceae bacterium, assembly GCA_964545645.1. Lineage (GTDB taxonomy): Bacteria > Bacteroidota > Bacteroidia > Chitinophagales > Saprospiraceae > GYS-P2D. The sequence continues at coordinate 1,701 of CAZJHC010000315.1, read as the reverse complement.
AGCGGCTAACGGAATAAGATATCCCGCTCTTATGAAAAAGACCTCTGCGTCAATATCTTGATTATCTAATGTACGCTTGAGCATCGCCCACTCTCCGACTATACTGATGTTATCCCAATGAAAAAGCAAATCAGCTCCTGTCAAAGAGTTGTTGTCATAGAAGTCTGTCTCCCCCTGAATGGCTTGTGAAAGTCCTATGGTCACTCCCCTTCTCTTGTCAAAGATTAACTGCTGTATTCCTTGTCCATAAGTCTTCATCTCGGGATCTCCAAAGTGTACTGTAGTGCGGCCTGCGATGAGGTTTGAAGACTTGCGGCCAGCACTGTTACTATCAAAATCTCCCAACTTTGCATTGTAAGCTCCTATGTCATAGCCAAAGGTGATGAATGAATCCTCCCAGACCTTCAAGCCTCCGATATTAAATCCAACTGTACGGCCAGGACCATTATTAGTCATGTGTCGACGTATATAGTTCTGTGACCACGACTTCTCCATAGTAAATACCTTAAATGGAGAGGTAATTGACTCCCTACTTACAACAGGCACGATATATCCCAGTTTGAGATTGAAGAGATCTGATCCTTGATCTAAATCATAAATCAAATAGGCATCCCAAAGTCTAAATCGTGGTGAAGCGGTATTATTAGGAGCCCCTATGGTTCCATCAAATATATCTTTGCCTACAAAATCATTGGCGGCAATAAAGGCAAACTTCAATCGATCATTGACCGATCCTTTGACACCTAATCTTGACCTGTGTAGTTGAAATCCCCATCTACCATCAACACCCCTTAAATTATTAGTGCCTTGTTCGATATATTCGGTTCCTGCTGATAAAGTGCTCCATATTTGAAAACCAACTACCGGCTGAAGATCTAACCCTTGAGATCTGGCACCTATTAAGGAAAGAAAAACCAACGGGAAGATTAGGATAGATTTTTTCATATGGTCGAAAATAGAATATTTTGTTTCCTGCAAAGACATAAAAATAATGTCCACCAAGCTAATTGATCCACATCAGGTAAAATATCTGATAAAATCGATTCATTGGAAATATAAAAATCAGTATTGTAGCTTTAGTTAGAGTAACAATACAACTAGTAATTTATAATCACACTGTCGTAGTCAAGATCTTCTGCAGCTTAATCCTAAGATCAACCTTTAAGTAATGAACATAAGTAGATGAGCAAGAATCAATTGAATTTAGAAAAGCATTTTAAACTAACAGATGATGATTTTGAACGAAGTTTTCGGCTTTGCACCTTAGAACCAGTATTGTTTACTCATGAAGCTCATCTAAGATTAACATGGATTCACTTAGATAAATATGGATTAACAAGGGCCCTCAAGAACATTCAAGAAGACATTAAGAAGTATGTATCACAATTGGGTGCCATCGACAAATATCATGTCACAGTGACCATAGCTGCAGTCCATGTAGTTAATCGACTTATGAACAAATCTTTAACAAGCAATTTTCTCGATTTCATAAAGGAAAATACAGAACTAAAAACCAGCTTTAAAGAACTAATTAATAGCCATTATCAGGATAATATCTTTGAGTTATCCAAGGCACAATATGAGTTTATCGAACCGGACAAAATCCCATTTTGATTGAGACATTCATTTTGCCTTGTATTTATATAGACAAAGTTACCTTATGATTGACAGTAAATGACAATGTCTATCTTACTCTAACCC
>CAZJHC010000314.1:0-4667 GCA_964545645.1 uncultured Saprospiraceae bacterium | reverse complement strand
TGATAGATTACCTTATTAAAAATTACTCAACTTTACAGTTTTATTGTTTGTCTTATAAATGCGAAGATAGTACACCTTTATAATCTCAATCACTGAAAAGCTTTTAATTAATTGAAGACAAATAATAACACGGCAATCATAGATTTTATTATACCTGCATGTAATGAAGAGCAATCTATTGCTAAAGTAATCAATGATATCCCATCTCATATCTGTAGGAATATCGTTGTTGCAAATAATAATAGTACTGACTTAACCAAAGAAGTAGCACAAAAAGCAGGGGCTATCGTAGTGGATGAACCACGCCCAGGTTATGGACAGGCATGTTATACAGCTATGAACTATATAGCCTCTATGAGCACACTACCTGATGTTATAGTCTTTTTGGATGGAGATTACTCAGATTACCCTGAGCATGCTGTAGAGTTAGTCAATCCTATATTAGAAGAAGGGTGTGACTTAGTCATAGGATCTCGGGTTAAAGGAAACATGCAAACAGGGTCGATGACCATTCCTCAGGTTTTTGGCAATTGGTTAGCGACTAATATGATAAAACTTATATACAATTATAACTTTAGCGATTTAGGACCTTTTAGGGCCATCAAGTATGAATCATTGATCGCATTGGATATGCAAGATCGTGATTATGGATGGACAGTAGAGATGCAAGTCAAAGCAGCTAAGCAAAAGATGCGCTGTACAGAAATACCTGTTAATTATAGACAAAGGATAGGCAAATCTAAAATCTCTGGAACTATTAAAGGAACTTTCCTCGCAGGTCATAAAATAATATGGACCATATTCAAACTTATATAGGAGAATGACGACAGATATATTGATTATAGCAGGCTCTATTGTATTGGCCATTTATCTGGTGGTTGTAATTTTAATCACCATTTATTGCTTAATGCAGTTTCATCTTTTGTATTACTACAAAAAGAATAAACAGAACATTTTGGAGGCTCTGGGCTCTGCAGAGAACATAAGTGAAGAATTTCCATTCATCACGATTCAATTACCCATATATAATGAGCTATATGTGGTTAGCAGACTACTCAAGGCCATCAGTAATATCGATTATCCGAAGGATAGATTTGAGGTGCACGTTTTGGATGATTCTACGGACGAGACCAAGGGACTCACATCAAAAGAAGTAGAAAAATATCAAAAAGAAGGATTTCTAATAAGTCATATCACTCGAGACAATAGACAAGGCTATAAAGCAGGGGCACTCAAGGATGCGATGAGTTCTGCCAAGGGAGATTTTATAGCCATTTTTGATGCTGACTTCCTCCCTCGGTCATCCTTTTTAAAGGAAACCATCAAGCATTTTGATCAGCCTAATGTTGGTGTTGTACAGACTCGATGGACACATTTAAATCAAAATTACTCGCTCCTAACCGAGCTTCAAGCTTTTCAGCTTAATGTACACTTTACCGTAGAACAACTAGGTCGTAAGGCAGGTAATCTCTTGTTGCAATTTAACGGGACTGCTGGAGTTTGGCGCAAGACTTGTATTGAGTCTGCTGGAGGATGGGAGGCAGACACACTTACTGAAGATTTAGACCTTAGCTATAGAGCCCAACTCAATGGTTGGGAAATAAAATACCTTGAAGACACGACCTCCCCTGCCGAATTACCTGCAGAGATCAATGGACTTAAGTCTCAACAATACAGATGGATGAAAGGTGGCGCCGAAACAGCTAAAAAGATCATCCCGAAAGTATGGGCTTCAGATCTAAGTATACTTAAAAAGGCACATGCAACGCTACATTTATTGGGTTCATCAGTATTTTTGGCGGTATTTCTTTTAGGCTTTATCAGCGTGCCATTGGCATTCGTACTCAATCCACTGGGATGGGAAACAGATAAGTTCGCTATTTTCATGGTTAGTCTATTATCGATCTTGATTGTATATTATGTAGCCAATGTTCAGATCGCATGGCGCCAAGAAAATAGACTTAAGATGATATTTAAGTTCTTCTGTTTATTCCCAATATTCTTAAGCTTATCGATGGGCCTTTCTTTTCACAATTCACTGGCCGTCATTCAGGGATATCTTGGCAAAAAATCGGCCTTTATAAGAACCCCAAAATTTGATATTCTCAATGTTGGTGATCACTTTGACAAGAAAAAATACTTCAGTGGCAATCTGAATCCATCGTCCATAGTAGAAGGAATTCTCTTTTTCTATTTCTCTATAGCTTTTTGCTATGGGTTATGGTCAGGAGCTACCTTTTTTGCACCGATGCACTTTATGTTAATGTTAGGATATGGACTATTGTTCTATTATACCCTCAAAAGTCTATCTTACAAGAATTAAGAGCACTAAGATTTGATCAAGATTGCTGCTACCTATAAGATTTACTCACTCTCTCTGTTATTTCTTATAGGTATAACCTTTCTTGGTTATATCCCGGACCAGAGTGACTTTATTAAGATAATCGTAGCGTATAGTTTTTGTTTCATAGCTTATCTATTGCTATTAAGAAGCAAAAACCATTTTAATACAATATTAGGCCTATGTATCCTCAGTAGGTTTATCTTAATTTTTGCATTTCCAAACCTCTCGGATGATATCTATAGATTTATCTGGGATGGTAGATTAATCCATGCAGGTATCAGTCCTTATCAAGATATCCCCGTTGATGTAGTAGGCATGAGTAACAACTTAGATACAACTTTATTGGATAAGCTTAACTCGCCTAACTATTTTTCTCTATACCCTCCTATCGCCCAGTTATTTAACTATATCAGTACCATTGTCTCTACCCAGACTTTGATCGGAGAGTCCATTATATACAAGAGTCTATTGTTTCTTTCAGATATGGCTCTGATGAAGCTAATAGTACTCCTATTGCAACAATTTTCGCTTGCCAAAGAAAGGCTATTCTTATATGCTCTAAACCCACTGATCATTATCGAAATCATGGGTAATGTACACTTCGAGGGGGTTATGATATCATTCTTAGCACTGTCACTGTTGTATATAGGCAAGCGTCAATGGTCCTATAGTGGAGTGTCACTAGCTATGTCGATAGGGAGTAAGATGCTCCCCCTAATGTTTTCATTAGCTTACTTCTTTTATTTGCGCATAGGCCGATGGACATTAGTACTTGCTACTATAGTGACCAGCATCATATTGTTTGCTCCCATATTGTTTTCTACAGATTTTTTCAATATTGCAACAAGCTTGGACTTGTATGTGAAAAAATTTGAGTTTAACGGGAGTATATATTACTTGCTCCGGGCTATAGGGTATAAAGTGTATGGGTACAATACAATTCATATATGGGGTCCAGCGCTGTCTGTTGCAACGATACTATCGATTGCCTATATCTCCTATATCAAGAGGTATCATAAAACAGTATCCTTGATCCAAGTGATATTATTCTGCACTACTATATTTCTTTTAACATCGAGGACTGTGCATCCATGGTATCTATCTCTGGCTCTATTCGCATGTATATTTACTAGATTCAGATATCCCATCGTATGGTCATATTTAATTTTTAGCACCTACATCAATTATAGCTATGCAGAGTACTATGAGAATCTATGGATGGTAATGTTAGAATATACTATAGTTTACTCTTACATGATCTATGAATTATGGAACAATAAAAAAGCCCCAGTTATACTAACTGAGGCTTGATATATCTTAAAACATTATGGTCATCATTAGTATGTCCATAAATCGTGTTCCCAATTGAACAATTCTTGCTTTATTTTTTCAGAAGCTAAAAGTCTATCATATTCACTATCAGGAAATTGATCTTTAAGACGGAGTCCCAATGAATTAGACTGTGCATAAATATAGCTTCCAAAAAATCTTAGTTCAAACAGATCATACCATGACATGGGCGCCACATCATTAAAATCTGTAATAACCCTTTCTTTGGCAAGACGATATCTTGCTTTTGGATAATACACCCAAAACAATGGAATTTCATAAAGAAATTCACCCGTATTGTCATCAAATTTATCTTGTATAGGTGCAATTCCAAGAATTCTAACTTTGACAGTAGATGTTTTTTTATCAAAAAACCAAACTTCTTTGACTCTATATCGCTGAATGCTTGCAGGGTCTAAAGGGTTCTCTGTAATTTTAATCTGCTCTTCGTAAGTTTCCGGATCATATACTACAGAAGTATCAATCCTATTCATCATAGCCTTGAGATCATCATTATCTAGAGACTCTTTAAACTTTTCATCTCTGAATACTTTGATTTCTCCTTTTTCTGCCATCTCCTTGAGAATGGTAAAAAATGGCCTTTCAGCATTTCTGAAACTCATGTTCATCTTCTCCCGAGTGTCTACGACTCTCCAAATTCTACGTTGCCACATAACATCGTGTTCGCTCAGTGGCTCATACTCGATTACCCTTCCATCTTGCATCATTTGTCGAGGTACTATATCATCATAGTAGGCACTCAAATCATCATCTGCTTGAAAAATAGTCGCTTCATCTAATGTCTCAGTAGACTCATCAGGGTCATTCAAAAAGAAATCATCATCCTGAGCGACAACTGCCGTTAGTAAAGCAAAACATAAAAGGGATGAAAAAATGTATTTCATATTATATTATTGTTTCTTCTAAAATCTAATTGATAACAAAAGCCATCGTACCTAAATCTCTGGCTGCTGGATCTCCAGGGCACTTACAT
>CAZJHC010000313.1:0-4675 GCA_964545645.1 uncultured Saprospiraceae bacterium | reverse complement strand
GTTATACCATGCTTGAGGCACCACTTATGAATCTCGATAAGGTTATGACCTCCTCCGCAACCGACATCGGCGATTTTGAGGGTTTTAGCTTTATTCTTGATCAACTTCTTCAATCCTAATCTCGTGGCATTATAGCCACCGAGCCAACGATTGATAAAGTGTAATTCATCCAAGGTTACCGCTATATCCGCAAATGGGATATCCTCTTGATCCAAGAGTTCTTTTTGGAATGATCGAATCGAAAAATCAGGCATAGCTCAATAATGCGGTTTCTGTAGTAAGTCCTGGTCCAAAGCCTGCTGTGAAGATATATTGACCTGCTTCTCGGCTGGCGCTGTCCTGTAGAGATTTGAGTACAAATAATATAGTGGGTGATGACATATTCCCATAGTCTCTAAGTATCTGCCGACTGGCTTCTATATGATCATCAGCGAGATCAAACTCTTGCACGACATTGTCTAAGATTCGTTTTCCTCCAGGGTGTATGGCCCACTTATGCACTTGCCCTATAGGTATGCCATGCTTCTCAAGTACGCTATTCAGGATATTACGAAAGCCAAGCTTCAGTAATTGAGGCACATAAGAGCTGAGCTTCATGAGAAAACCATTTGAGGATATCTTCCAACTCATATCTTCTTGTCCATCGTGATTGATATCCGACTCAAACCCATGGATCGCAAAGGAGCGTCCGGGCTCTTTGACATTGGTAACAACAGCGGCTGCTGCGCCGTCTGCAAATAGCATATTGGATAGATTATAATCGGCAGACACTTGATTCTGAAAATGAAGCGTGCACAACTCTACCGCAACGACTAATACTCGTGCGTTGTCTTGTGCTGTGCAGATGGTGTTAGCGAGTTGTAGGCCAGTAAGTGCTGCATAGCAACCCATGAAGTTGATATTGTAGCGCTGAATCTGATTGGATAGCTTTAATGCCTTGATGATTGCCGTATCCATGCCTGGTGCTGACATACCCGTGCATGATACGGTGATCAAATGGGTAATCTCATCACTTGTGCTCCGTGAATCTTTTAAGCAGTTTTCTATCGCTTCAAGTGCTAAGGGCACTGAAGCCTCGTCGTAACGGGCTAAGCGCTTGTCTATGCTGGGACTATAGTTGTCCTCAGGGAGATAAAAGTCACTGGCATCCGCCGTTGGTGAAAAATCTGATAGCACGGAGTACCTTGTTTCGATCCCACTCTTGGCATATAGATAGCGTAGCACTTTTTGCTCTTTTGCGGTGAAGTCTATGGTCTCAGACATATAGCTGAATATGTCCATTTGCTTACTGCGATACGCCGGATTAGCTATGCCAATGGCATCAATAAATGTCATTCAAATCTTTTGATGAGTTGAGCAAGGTAGCGGATATTTTGTTGATATGGATGATTACCTGACCTGTTCAATGGTAATCTATCGAGCCGTAGACGTTTCGTTCTATCTACCCTCAGTATATCGTATAAATAGGTCTATATAAGAACTGGTTCATTGAGGCCGTTTAATCTAAATGTTATTAACTAGGTTGAGGAGTCCATTCTATCCTTAGCCACAAAAAATAAATAATGAAGGGATTACTCATTTCGATTGTATTGTTTTTGCTCATGTATCAGCATCAGTCATTTGCCCAAGCCGATATGATGAGGCTGATGAATGCCGCTAACGATTTAGAGGATCGGGGACATTTGTTAGCATCTATTGATTCCACCAAGAAACTCAGTAAACTAATGCCAGGATCAAATATCGAGGTGTTATGCTATAATGTTGCCAAGATGTACGGCATCCTGAATATGCCTGACTCATGCTTTAAGTATTTGGCGTTGAGCTTTGACCAAGACATCCCTTTGAAGGTGCTCACGACTCCAGACTTCTATCATCTAACATCCGATAATCGCTGGAGGGACATAGAAGAGAGGGCTCTGTTAGTCTACGAAGCCCAGAATGGGCCACTTGAAAATCGAGAATTGGTCAAGGAGCTGCTCGCGATGAATTTGAAGGATCAGGCTTTTTATTATGAAGTAGACTTGATTGAACGAGAATGGGAGGAAACGGAATATCTGAAATATGCTATTTGGACGGCTAAGGAATTTATAAATAATGATAACCAAGATAGGCTCAACAAGATTATAGAAACAGGTGGATGGCCTGATCCAAATAAAATCCCTAAAGAAGCGTCCAATGCAGCATTCTTAGTTGCACAACATTGTGCTGACTTGGATAAACAGATTCAGTTTTATGAGCAATATAAGTCTGCGAACTATACAGACAGCGGCACTACCCGTAACCTAGCATACATGGAAGACCGCATAAATCTGAGAAAAGGATTGCTCCAACATTATGGAACGCAATCAGCCGTTAACTCAGATGGGGAGTCTTATCTCCCTGATCTATTTGATCCCGAAAATCTCAATGCCAGGCGGGAGTCGGTAGGGCTTGAGCCAATTAAGAATGAGTAAATAAAAATCTAATCACGTTGTTCACAATGTATGCCATCAAGCCCAATTGCTCCTTTGAGGGGGCAGGGGGAGAATTTACCCATCGTTATAGGTGCTACCTACGAACCAATTATTAGTGAAGTTTTACCCAAGGGGTCATGACCCCTTGGGTAAGATTTTGTTTTGGCATATGTTAACCTATTTCAGGACAAGACAGAGATGTGATCGATGACCCAGGGGCTCTGAGATAAGGTGATTAATAGGATACTACATAGGCGGACAGGGTTGCCCATGAATTGCTATGATAGTCAATTGCAAAGAGTCGAATTTTTGTTGGCGATAATCTCTTTTCGTAAGATGTAATTAGATTTGGCTACTTTACTCTAAGAAATCTCCCTTCTCATCGCACATTCTGTCGAGTAAAAAATAGCCCCAACACTCATTTGTTATACATCCTTTATACTTGACCTTATTATCACGATAAATTATTCTCAACCAACCTCCTGCATTGAGGATAACAGAATCAAACTCTTGGCTGTCGCGCACTAGTACCTTTTCACAGGAAGACACCCCGTAACAATAATTCCATTGAAAATCTGATACAAACTCTGTCAATGTCCAAACAACATCCATATTAAAATCATCTACTTTGTTTTTCCATATCTCACATTCAGCTATTAAAGTTGTATAATCAAATTATATCTTAATATCTTAAAATGAGCAGAACCACTGTTGGGTGGAAGTTCAGCCTAGGCTCAACTGCAATTGAAAAATCAGTTTAGTGTACAAATACTAAATACTATGAAGAGATGTTATTTGTTGATATTTATTTCGCTTTTTGGCTGTAAGAGCAATGACGTGCAGGAAGTCCTTCTTGATGATTTCCCTTGGTATATATCATTACATGATAGTTTGCTTTATCAAATTGATTTAAAGAATGAATTGCAGGACTATTCTAATTTGAGTAAATCAAGTATTTCAGAGAATACTAAGTATTTGTGTTATATGGCAGATCTTAATTACGTCAACAATGAGACCTCTACTGCGAGAGAATTACTAAATAGTGCATTAAAGAATGACAGCATTGGAGTAGTTCAGAATTATTTGCAACCTATTTATAAATATTTAGTCCGTGATAGACCTGATAGGAGAAAGTCCATACCGCCAATAGTAGACTATGACTTCGATCACTTTGTTGAACTGTACCATGATAATATAAGCACCGAATTAGATTATTATGAATTGTTTAGCAACTTGGCTACTTGTAAGATTAGACTTTATGATCAATGGTATAGAGTACCTAGAAGAGAATTTGTCATGGATAAACAGGACGAGTTAGACTCACTGACACAGGTATTAATGGATGACTATTTTTTAGATACTGATATATCACAACTTGAACATTCGAGAAGTACGTTTTCTGCGGTTATTTTACATTCTAAAGACTGTGATTGGTCAAAAAAATGGATTTTAAAATATTTTGAGAGCTTCAAAGATCGTGACTTCATGAAGAGGCAGTTAACGCATTATCTATGGAGAAGTGAATGTCGTGATGTTTTAGAAATAAAGGAGATGGTCGAAAATCGAATTGACCAACTTCAATAGCACGAACGCAACTATGAAATGAACTAATTTCTAGAGAAGTATTTTAGATATTAACCCTTTGAAAAAATATAGGTCTCATAGTCAACAGCAGGAAAATACCTGGCTGGATCAAGTAAAGTGCCGCTATGTTCAACTTTGAGGCTGACGTTGTAGCTGCTATCCCTCTGAAGGTTTAATAGAGCAATCGTATCACCCTGTTCAACAATATCATCAGTTGCAACAAAGATTGTGTCATAATTAGATAAGAGTGATATTGTGATTGAGGAACTATCTAAGTTCGATATACTAATGCCTTTCTTGTTAAAACACAAAGTACATTCAGAATTTAGCTCAATGATTTTGATCCTACCTGTCGTTGGTGATATTATAACTGGAGAACCAATAAAATCAATAGTGGTATGTTCTCGATAAGCTAATTCATCAAGAATTGGATGAGAGATTATACCGAAAGGAGAAATTTCAACGATAACACTAAAGAAAAAAGGTAATAAATATTTTGTCATACTAAATTTTCTTAGGTGCCAATGCATCTTTGAGCAAATCTCGAGATTCTACTTCTAAGTGTAAGATAATAGATACTCACCTACCCAAACAAGGTCCCTTCCCTTTTAGGGGGTACGACATTAATATGCTTATAA